>CAYMRW010000138.1:0-6480 GCA_964392825.1 uncultured Rhodobacterales bacterium | reverse complement strand
GCCTACGTCCACGGCATGGCCGCCTTCGCCTACGAGCAGGCGCACCTGCTGGAGGACGCCGAAGCCTCCGCCCGCCGCGCCATCAAGCTGAAGCGCAAGGAGCCCTGGGCGCACCACGCGCTGTCCCACGTGTTCCTGGCGCAGGGACGCACGACCGAGGCGCGCGGGTTCCTGGAGGACGTCAAGGAGACCTGGACCGGCCTGAACTCGTTCATGTTCAGCCACAACTGGTGGCACATGGCGCTGGTGATGATCGACCAGGGCGACAGCGAGGCGATCCTCGGCTTCTACGACCGCAACATCTGGGGGCTCTGGAAGGAGTACTCGCAGGACCAGATCGGCGCGGTGTCGCTGCTGGCGCGGCTGGAGCTGGTCGGCGTCGACGTCGGCGACCGCTGGGCCGACCTCGGGCAGTATCTGGCGGCGCGCATCGACGACCACGTGCAGCCGTTCGTGAGCGCGCAGTACCTCTACGGCCTCGCCCGCGCCGGCCGGCCCGAGGCTGACGCGATGCTGGCCAGCATCCGTGCTCACGCCGCCGCCGCGCCGGTCTTCATCCGACCGGTCTGGACCGAGGTCGCGGTACCGCTCTGCGAGGCGCTGCTCGCCCACGCCCGCGGCGACGTCGAGACGACGGTGCGCAGGCTCGGCCCGGTCCTGCCGCGGCTGGCGGAGATCGGCGGCAGCCACGCGCAGCGCGACCTCTTCGACCAGATCTGGCTCGACGCGCTGATCCGGACCGGGCGGCTCGGGGCGGCGCAGCGCATCCTCGAGCAGCGCCGCGAAGCGAGCCCCGAGGCGAAGCCCGCCTACGGCAAGCTCGCGCTGATCTACGACCGGCTCGACCTGCCGACCGAGGCCGCCCGCGTGATGGCCCGCGCCCGGGCCGCCGCACTGGTCCACTGAGCGGGCGCCTCCGTCCGGACAGTCAGTCGCCCGCGCGCCGCCGCCTGATCCGGCAGCGGCGCGCCCACCTCACCCAAAAGCACGCGCGAGCACCGCCGACGCGGCAGAGCCGTCGTCCGCCCGAACCAGGAGACCTAAGATGTCCACCGCCATCCCGCGCCCCATGCGCCAACCCTTTCCATTCCGGCTGCCCTGGCCCGGCCCCGACCGGCACGAGATCCGGGCGCTACTCACCCTGGCCGCCCCGATGACCGGCGCCGCGCTGGTCGGCATGGGCATGTCGATCACCGACACGCTGATGATGGGCTGGATCGGACCGGCGGCGCTGGCCGCCGGGGCCGTCGTCAGCGACCTCTACTCGCTGGTCTTCTACCTTGCCGCCGGCACCCTCTCGATCGTCGCGGTCCTGGCGTCCCGCGCTGTCGGGGCCGGCGAGCCGGACGGCGTGCGTCGTGCCGTCCGGGCCGGCTTCGCCGCCGCGCTCCTCCTGCTGGCGCCGGGCGTCATTGCCGTCTGGCACGCCGCCGACTTCGTCCGGCTGCTCGGCGTCGATCCCGCCGTCCCCGATCTCGGACACGGCTACGCCCGCGCAATGGCGATCACGCTCGCGCCGATGCTGTTCGTCGCCGTCTGGCGGAACCTCGTCGGCGCGTTGGGACGGCCGCGGATCTTCCTGCTCGCGATATCGGCTGCCCTGCCGCTGAACGCAGCGGCCAACCTCGTCCTGATGTTCGGCTGGGGAGCGGTCCCGGCGCTCGGCGTCACGGGAGCTGGCATCGCCTCGGCCCTCGTCGCCTTCGCCCTGCTGATCGGCTTCACCGCCTTCACCGTCCTCGACCCGCAGCTACGCCGCCTCCGCCTCTTCCGCGCGCCCTGGCGCGTGTCGATCGACGACATCCGGGAGATCTTCCGGCTCGGCCTGCCGATCGGGGTCTTCACGCTCGGCGAGGTCGGCCTGTTCCTGATCGCCACCGTCGTCGTCTCGCTGTTCGGCGCCGAGGCGCTTGCCGCGCACGCCATAGCGCTGCGCATGGCCGGCATCGTCTACGCCATCCCGACCGGCCTCTCCCAGGCGGCGACGGTCCGCGTCGGCACCGCGCTCGGAACCGGAGAGCCCGGGCGCGTGAATCGCGCCGTGAGGTCTACGATGACGGTCGGCGTAATTTCGGGCGTGGTGATCTGCGCGGCACTCGCCGCGGGGGCCGACCTTACTCCGCGCCTCTTCGTCCCGGACAGCGGCGGCGTTGCAGGGACAGCGTCGGCGCTGCTGCTTCTGCTCGGCGTGCTGCACTTGGCGCAGGGCTTCGCCGGGCCGGCGACGGCGATCCTGCGCGCCTTCAAGGACACGCGCATCCCGACGCAGCTATCGCTCGCCGGCTACTGGGCGGTCGGCATGCCCGTCGGCGCGCTCCTCGGGTTCGGGCTTGATCTCGGCGTCTTCGGGATCTGGTGCGGCCTGGCCGTCGGCGTCTTCGCTTCCGCGCTGCTGCTGAACCTTCGGCTGCTTCCCACGGTCCTTCGCCCGAAGCCCGCCGCCAATGGCGGCAGGCTTCCGGTGGCCTGAGCGTCGGACAGAACAAGGCTGCTCTCGGCGCGCCGGGCGAAAGCACAACACAGGCGCGCACGCCACTGGTGCCCCCGCCGATAGCCGGACAGGGTTTGGCGTAGGCGGCGGCTCGTCTCAATAGAGCCGCGCCGGCCTCGCGCGCCAGCTCCGGAAGAGTCCAGGCGCGGCGCGGGTCGGCGTGAATCGCCCCGAGCGCCCGGCCGACCTGCGGGTCGCGCAGGCCGACGAGCCAGTTCCGCGCCGCATCCGGCTGCGCCTCGGCGTGGCGGCGGATCGCCTCGATGAAGATCAGTTCGGCGAGCTTCGACAGGACGCCGCCGCTGCCGAGCCGGCGCGCCTCGCTTTCGCGCACGGTGGCGTCGATCAGCCGGCCCAGCCAGCCGTCCTCGGCGTTGGCCCCGTCGGCGACGTGCAGGAGCGGCGGCAGCGCCCGCAGCAGCGGGTTGAATGGCCCCGCGTCGCAGCCCAAGAAGCCGCAGATAATCCGCGCCGTCTCCGGCCCGTCGCCGCCGGGGTCAAGGTAGAACGGCCGCGGGTTCTCGGGCGTCGCGGCGGCGAAGGTCGAGAGGTCGGGCTGGGCGCGCATGTTCGGCGCGCTCGAGAGCGTATGCGGATCGCCGTGCGGAAAGATTAGGATGCTGCCGGGGCCGAGCTCGACCGGTGCGCTGCCATCGACGAGGGCCGACCAGCACGAGCCGCTGACCAGCACGTGGTACTCGAGAAGGTGCTGTGCCTCGGGCATGACCAAGGCCCGGATCTCGCGGCTGTGCGGCGCCTCGGACACCCACGGGCTGGTCGCGTGTACGTCGAAGAAGATCGCGCCCGACATGTGCTCGGCACGCAGGACGTCGGTGAGGATGTCGCCATCCATTGCTCCTCGACCCTCCCTTTTTTTGCTGTTCCGGACGATCTGCCGGTCGTTCTGTACGCCCGGCAATTCTTCGACTGTCGAGGCTCCCGTACTTCGATGCCCACCGCTCGACCAACAGGCGGCGGGCATGAACACGGAAAGGAACCATAGCATGAAACTCGCCGCCATCGGCATCAGCATCGGGCCTGCAAGCCTGCGCTCGGGTACCTCCTTTCAATCCGCGCGCGGCACCGGAGCTCAGACGCGCCCTGCGCACATGGCTGACTCTTCGCGATCTGGATCGGCTCGACAACAAGCTGCTGCGTGACATCGGCCTGCGGCGCAAGCGCTTGTCGAGCCGCGTCACGCACGCGCGTCGTGCGGATCTGACGCCGCGCCCGCCCGCGCTGAACCTGAAGAGCTTCGTGGCGCCGTAATTGCAGCCGGCGCCGCTCCCTCCGCGCCCGGCCTCCGGCCGCGGCCGATCCCCTGCGCCCGGACACAGGCGCGCTCCGCGCCCCCTCCGGCACCAGCCGGCGAGCCCCGCGAGCGGACCGGCCAGCAAGGCCCATGTGGCGGGGAGCGGGACCGGCGCCGGCACGCCGTCGAATTGGGCGTCGATCGGGGCGAGGAACGGCTCGCCGTCAGTCGTTGCGGCCAGGTTGAAGTCGGTGAAGAGACCGCCCGCCGGGATAAGGCCATCGCTGAAGCTGATCGTCCGTCCGTCATCCAGGACCTCGATGGTCGCGAAGATGTCTGATCGACCGACCGCGCCGTCCCCATCGACGTCGCCGAAGAACGCGTCGACCTCCGAATCACGGCTGATCCGGAATGCGAACGGCTCCGGCTCGACCGCGGTGCCGACGGTTCCGTTAAGAGGATGGCATGCGCGGCTTGCGGAAGTGCGAAGGTCAGCGCGAGGCCAAAATTGTGAAGTGACCCAGACATTTGCATGTTCCTTTCCTGTATTGGGGTGAGGCCGTGGGGCGGCGCCTGGCGCGCCGCCCCACGGCTTCAGAAGCTTGGCGCGATGACCCGCAGCCGCGCGTGCATCGCACGTTTTGGCGCGGGCAGCGCCGATCCGCTCTCGCGTGGTCGGGTCGATGCCAGTATCGGCGAGAAGGCGGTCCGGCAGGTGATCCACTTCTACCCGCTGGCGGTGGCGCAGGGCGCCGCTCCACCGACCTGCGGCAGCGAAGCCGCCGCGACTATCTGCAGTTATCGAAGGCATTCGCTTTCTCCAGATCCGGTCGCGCGCATCAGGCCGCGCGAGCTTCGAGGACGAGATTGAGAGGTGTGTCCGCGGCGCGGCGGAGGGTCAGGAAGCCGCCGTGCCCGACGACGACGTCGCGGAGCCGCGCCTCGCCGGCCTGCGCGCCAAGGGCGACGCCGCCGGCCTGCGCCAGCGCGCCGGGTACGCAGGTTATGGTCGAAGCCGCATAGCTCATCCGGCTGATCGGGGTGAGGTTGTCCTCCAGCTGATCGGCCGCGTTCGGCTCCACGATCATCCAGGTTCCGCCTGCCTTCAGCGAAGCGCGGATCGCGCGCGCGGCGCCGGCCGGGTCGCCCATGTCGTGCAGCGCGTCGAAGCAGGCGACGAAGTCGAACTCGGCGCCGTCGAGGTCCTGCGCCGAGCCGACTTCGAACGATACGTTCGACAGCCCCTGCTCGGCGATGTGCGCCCGCGCCGCCTCGATCGAGGGGGCGTGGATGTCGATGCCGATGAACGTCGAGTTCGGGAACGCTTCGGCCATGATCCGGGTCGAGTGCCCGTGCCCGCAACCGATGTCGGCGACCCGGGCCCCGGCCTCGAGCCGTGCAGTGACGCCCTCGAGCGCCGGCAGCGAGCTCTCCAGCAGGTTGGCGCGGTATCCCGGGCGGAAGAACTCGGCGATGAAGCAGGCGAGGCAGCCCGACTGGTCACCCCAATGCACGCCCCCTCCGGTTTGAAAGACCTGCATGACGGCCGCGAAATTGTCGGACAGCGCGGCGGCGGTGCAGAAGCCTCGCAGGATCTGGGCCGGGCTTTCGGGGTCGGCGAGCAGAAAGGCGTGCTCGGCCGGGAGGGTAAAGCGGCCGGACACGGGGTCGCATTCGACGTAGCCCGAGGCCGCTTGGTGGCAGAGCCACTCGGCGAGGTAACGCTCGGCGTACCCGGTCGCCTGCGCGAGCCCTGCCGCGTCCACCGCGCCGGTCTCTGCCATTGCGGCGTAGAGGCCGAGAGCACCGCCGATGCGCACGGGCGCTATCGAGAATGCCGCGCCGAGGTCGCCCACGACCTTTTGCAGGAAAGCGTCGAGTTTCTGACTGTCCATGATCTTGTCTCCAGATGAGTTCGGCTTCGTGGCCCGGTGCCGTCCTTTTGACCCCCGTTTGGCGGCGAGGCTTGGCGAACCGCTGGAGAATTTCTGGAGTTTTCGTGGGTGTCCGCCGCGACGACCGCGCCCGCGTTCAAGGCAGCGTCTCCCGCGGGTCACCTGATGACGGGCAACGAAGGATCGTTCTCTGACACGGCGCGAACCGTAACAAATGTGTGCCGGTCGATGTCATCGACGTGAAGACCGGACACAAGAGAGGGAATCGCCGGCACCGGCGACGGCGAGGCTTTACGGCTTTGGTTGCAAGCCTCGATTCAAATGCCTGGCGCTTCTGGCTGCAACGCGCGCGGATGACCGCAATTGCCGCTGCGACGCGGCTATGCCGAAGCGTGCTGGAGGTCCGCAAAGGGCCGGTCGCACATCATCGAGGGATGCTGCGCCTGCGTGGGCCGCGAGGGGATAAGGGTCCGGTTTGCGCAGCTTGCTGCCGCCGCCGATCAAGATACGAGCGCAGCAATGGTTCGCACCCGGTCGTTTGACGTGTCGCAGCGAACGGCCGCGATGGAGAACGTTCGATCTCTGTTCCGTCTTGGCGAGCGCGACCGGCATCGAAGTGTTCAGGCTGTCCGTCGGAAAAGTATAGGAACTTCCGAGGGCTAGAAGCTCTGCACCAAAATGGTGCAGTCGTGAGGTCCAGAGAATATCGGCCCGGAGAGAACCATTTTGGCCGTCTTGCGTCGAGGCCGGTGCTCAGCCCCTACCGAATAACCCTCAAATACAATGATAAAATCCGGCCGCATCCGGATCGGGAGAACGCTTTTGCGAGGGCAAGTGGCGGA
>CAYMRW010000137.1:0-6490 GCA_964392825.1 uncultured Rhodobacterales bacterium | reverse complement strand
TGGTGATCTTCGCCATCTCGATCTCGCTCGGCCTCGGCCTGCAGCTCGAGCCCGGTGCGTTGCAGCATCTGCCCGAGACGGCGCAGGTGCTCCTGACGAGCGGCCTCCTGCCCGCGGCGTTCCTCGCCATTGTCCTGAACCTCGTCCTGCCCGAGACGCTGGCCGATGTCGCCACCGAGGAGATCTCGGGCGGCCTCGCGGGCCATCCGCGCCGGGCGGGCGAGTAGACCGGCTCGCTGCGCGAGACACCCCGGGGCGTCCGCGGTCGCGCGGACGTCACGCGTTCCAGCGGACGGCGAACATGTCCGCGAGGTCGTAGCCCGGCATGCCGGAGGCATGGGCGCGGAACTCCGCGCCGCCGCAGAAGGCGACGAACCGCTGCATCGGCGGTTCGAACCAGGCCCGGCGGTCGACGAGGATGTCGAACCGCTCCTCGACCACCGGAACGAAGTTCAGCCCGTGGATGTGGGCCAGCGCCTCGAGCCCGAAGGCCACCTCCGCCCCGCCCCGTGCCACGGTAAAGATGGCGTCGGCCTCGCTCCGCTCCGGCTCGACCAGGTCGACGTCGGACCGCGAAAGCCCGGCCTCGTGCAGCAACCGGTCGAAGAGGATCTGCGAGCCCGATTCGGGCTGGCGTGGCACGATGCGCCGGCCCGCGAGATCGGCGAGACCCGCCGGCGCCGATGTCGCCTCGGCCCGCATGACGAGACCGCGTCGCCGCATCGCCCACGCGAGGAGCACGGCGTCGCCGACATTGCGGCCGCGCACCGTCCCGACGTTCCAGCCCTCGCCTTCGGCGACGTGCAGGCCCGCCGCCACCCCCTCGCGCGCGGCGAAGCGGTCGAGCCCGTCGAGGCTGCCATCGAAGAGCATGGCAAGGCCCGAGCGCGACTGGCGCAGCGCCCATTCGAGCAAGGGGTCGTGGCTGCCCAGGAACAGCGCCGGCATCCGCCGCCCCGCCTCCGACGTGCCGGCTGCGATCCATTCGCGCACGGCCGCTTCGGGGAACAGAAGCTTGCCGGTGACGCGGGAGCACGGCACCTCGCCCGCCGCCGCGAGATCGTAGACCTTGCGCTCCCGCACGCGGAGGAGGTCGGCGAGCTCGCGGACCGTCAGGAACTCCCGCAGCTGTGGCTCTCCCGCTTCGGGCATCCTTTCCCCATGGCTGCAACAGCGGCGCGCGCCGACCTTCGGCCCGACCGACGCTAGCGTGCGGCGTTCGGGGTGAACAGCTGCTGCCCGTCGACCTCGAACGCGGCGATGGCGCCCTGCCCCGCATCGGACAGGAGCCAGTCGACGAAGGCCTGCCCCGCCGCCGCGTCGACGTTCGGGCAGGCCTCGGGGCTGACGAGGATCACGCCGTACTGATTGAAGAGATCCTCGTCCCCCTCGACCAGGATGTCGAAGCCGCCCTTGTTGGCGAAGGTGATCCAGCTCGCCCGGTCGGTGAGCGTGTAGGCGTTCATGCCCACCGCGGCGTTGAGCGTCGCGCCCATGCCCGATCCGGTCTCGCGGTACCACGCGCCCGAGGAAGGGATGGGGTCGACGCCGGCGTCCTCCCATAGCGCCATCTCTCGCTGGTGCGTGCCGCTGTCGTCTCCGCGCGACGCGAAGAGGCTCTCGCTCTCCGCGATTTGCGCCATCGCCGCCTGCGCGTCGTCGAGCCCGGCGATGTCCGCAGGGTCGGAGCCCGGCCCGACGAGGACGAAATCGTTGTACATGAGGTCGTGCCGCGCGATGCCGCCGCCGTCGGCGACGAACGCCTCCTCGGCCTCGCGCGCGTGCACGAGAAGGACGTCGCCGTCGCAGGCGCGAGCGTTCCGGATGGCCTGCCCGGTTCCCACCGCGACGACGTCGACGCGGATGCCCGCCGTTTCCTCGAAGATCGGCAACAGATGGTCGTAGAGACCGGAGTTGGCGGTCGAGGTCGTCGACTGCACCAGGATCGAGCGCGCCTGCGCGACCGCGACCGCAGGCGCGGCAAGGAGCGCGGCGATGAGCATCGCGCGGGCAAGGACGGGAACGGCCATCGTCGAAGGCTCCATGCGTTGGGTCAGAGAACGAGGCGTCCGGCGAGGTAGGCCGCGGCCTCCGTAGACGCCGGGGCGCGGAAGAAACGGTCGGCCGGGGCATGCTCGCGCAGCCGTCCGCGGGCGAGGAAGACGACGTCGCCCGCGAGGCGGCGGGCCTGCGCGACGTCGTGGGTGACGAAGACGATCTTGGTGCCGGCCGCCTCGGCGGCGCGCACGATCTCCTCGAACAGCATCACCGAGGCGGGGTCGAGACTGGCCGTCGGCTCGTCGAGGAAGATCACCTCGGGCCGCGTCGCGAGCGCGCGGGCGAGCGCCAGGCGCTGCTGCTCTCCCCCCGAGAGGAGGCGCGCGGACTGCCCGCCGCGGCCGGCGAGGCCCACATGGGCGAGGAGCGCGTCGCGCCGGGCGGGATCGGCCCCGCCGCGCGACCTGAGGGCGAAGTCCACGTTCGCGGCGACCGACCGGCGGAGCAGGACCGGCGTCTGGAACACCATCGCCTGCCGGCGGCGCGCGGCCTCGCAGAGCGGCAGGCCGCCGCTCAGGACCGTACCGCGGCTGGGCGCGACAAGCCCGTGCAGGACCTTGAGGAGCAGACTCTTGCCGGCGCCGTTCGGCCCCATGACGATGGTGATGCCATGCGCGCCAAGCGCGAGGTCGATGCCGTCGAGCAGCCGCTTCCCCTCGCGCTCGAGGCCCACGCCCCGTGCTGCGAGGACGCCGCCCCCGAGGCGTCCGTCCGCCGCGAGGTCGAGCCCGGAGAGGCCGCCGTCAGGCATAGGCGTACCGCACCGCGGTGAAGCGGACGCTGTGGACGACGGCGTTGACGGCGAGCGCGATCGTCATGAGCACGAGGCCGAGCGCCAGCGCCAGCGCCAGATCGCCCTTGGAGGTCTCGAGCGCGATCGCCGTCGTCATCACGCGCGTCAGGTGGTCGATGTTGCCGCCGACGATGATGACCGCCCCCACCTCGGCGATGGCGCGGCCGAAGCCGGCGAGCCCGACCGTCAGCAGCGAGTAGCGCGCGTCGACGATCAGCGTGGCCGCGGCCTGCGACCGCGTCAGGCAAAGCGAGCGGAACTGCTCGACGTATTCGGCGTGCAAGTCCTCGAGCACCTGCCGCGACAGCGCGGCGACGATGGGCGCGATGAGGATGGTCTGCGCGACGATCATCGCGGTCGGCGTGTAGAGAAGCCCCAGGAAGCCGAGCGGGCCGGCGCGCGAGAGATGCATGTAGACGAGAAGTCCGACGACCACGGGCGGAAGGCCCATGAGGGCGTTGACGAGCACCAGGACGGCATTGCGCCCGGCGAACCGCGTCGTCGCGAGCAGCGCCCCGACGGGCAGGCCGATCAGGATGGCGAGGCCCGTCGCCGTGAGGCTGACCCTGAGCGACAGCAGCACGATCTCGATGAGGTCGGGGTCCGCGGAGAGGACCAGCGACAGGGCGAGGCCGAACGAGCTGCCGAAATCCTGCATTTCCTCCGACTCGTCTGACAAAACAGCCAATTTGACACACTAGGGACAAACGAGCGAGCGCGGCAAGGCGGCCAGACGTCGCGGCTGGATCCGATATGGCCGGGCGCGCTACCCTCGGCTCATACGATGCGGAGGGCCCAGGTGAGCAACCTTCGGCCGGGAGAGAGCCCCGTCGCGTTGCCGGCCGCAGCGGACGCCGACCTGCGCTTCGTCGGGCGAATTCGCACGCCGTGGCCGAAGCGCGAGGACTGTCCGCGCCAGGGGCGTCTCGACGGGCCCGACTGCCGGATCGAGGTCGACGCGGTCTGGGCTCCGGCGCTCGCGGGTCTCGAGCGGTTCGCGACGCTCGACGTCCTCTACTGGCTCGATCTGTCGCGCCGCGACCTCGCGCGGCAGAGCCCGCATTCGGACGGACGCCTCGTCGGCACCTTCGCCCTGCGCTCGCCGGTGCGGCCGAACCCGATCGGCCTGGCGCGGGTGCGGCTCGTCCGGATCGAGCCGGCGGCCCTCGTCGTCCAGGGGCTCGACTGCGTCGACGGCACGCCGCTCCTCGACATCAAGCCCGACCGCTGCGCCTTCTCGTCCGCCGAGGGAGAGCCTGACCTCGCTGCCGTCACCCCTTCGGGAAGAGCAGGTTGAAGTTCACCCGCAGGCCCCAGCCCTCGGGCCCGAACTCGGGCGCCTCGGCTCAGTAGCGGGCGCCGAGGCCGATCTGAAAGACCTGGCCGCCGAAAGGCACCACCTGGTTCACGCCGAAGTTGATCGGCACCGCCCACTGCTCCGCCTCCCAGTCGTAGGCCGATTCGGTATTGAGGAAGAACGACGTGCCGGCGGGCAGCGAGTAATTGACGAAGGGCTGCAGGAAGGTCGAGCTGACGTCGCGGTCGCCATCGCCGGCGAACGACCAGACGTGGTTGACGAGCGCACCGTAGGTCCATGGGCCCTGGATGAAGAGGCCCACGGCTGTCGGTCCGACGCCGAACTTGTCGGCGCCGAGCGCATCCTCCGTCGCCGTCGGCCAAAGAAAGACCGGGCCGGCGCCCCAGGTCAGCCCGCCCGGCCCGGGCTCGCGCGGCGACAGGAAGAAGCTCTGCACGATGTCGCCGACGCCCGAGACGCTGCTGCCGCCCGCGAAGAAGGGGTCCTGGTCGACGATCGGAATGATGGTGCGGGTGATGAGGTTCCAGTCGTCGTTCAGCGTCAGCGGAACCACGGGCTGGATGTTGACGGACAGGCGATCGCCATCCTCGGTGCCGAAGCCGCTGTCGGTGTTGAACTGGAAGGGGACGACGGCGAGATCGGCGACGGGGTTCGCGGTCTGCTGCGCCAGGTTCGCGGCATCCTGCGCGAACGCCGCCCCGCCCGCTGCGAGTCCGAGTCCGGCCATGGCGATCAGGGGTCTTGCAGGCATGTCTCGTCTCCTTTGCCCTCGCGTTGCGTCAGAACGCCCAGGAGAGCGACACCTGGGCGTAGTCCGTCTCGAAGCGACCGTTCCGCACCTCGGTGGTCTGCATATAGCTGCCAGAGATGCGCAGTTGTCCGGCTGCGGCGGCAGGGCGCCAGACGAAGCCAGCGCCCAACCCCTGTTCGAACCCCTCCATGTCGTCGACGGTCGCGCCCTCGCCCGTGTCCCACTTGAGCTGGTTCAGGCGGAAGCCGCGGATGCCGATTGCGAACCCGGCGGTGATGTACTGGTTCACCGCCCAGTCGAGGTGGGACTCGTTGGCGGTGCGGTACTCGCTGTTGGTGTTCTCGGCGTTGTGCATGAGACCGAGCGCAAACGAGACCTCGGTGCCCCATTCGGGTCTGAGCCAGGTCGCGGCGCCGACCGTGTCGAATCCCCAGTAGCCGCGCCCGACGTTGGCGAAGGCGTCCTCGTCGAAGTTGCCCGTGGGCGCGATCACCGACTGCAGGAACTCGAAGTGGAAGTCGCCGCGCGTCCAGTTGAGCTGGATCGGCACGAAGGCGATGTCGCCGAGGCCGATGCTGGTGTCGCTGAAGCTGCGCGTCGCGCCGCCTTCGCCAACGACGCTGCCCGAAAGCTCGGAGCGGCCGAAAGGCACGATCACGCCGGCGGTGTAGGTGCCGCCGAAAATCGTGAAGTCCGTCGCGTAGGTGGCCGCGACGACGTCGAGCACGGTCCGGATCTCGGTCTCCCGCACGACCTCTCCGCCGACGGCGAGCTTGCGGTCCATGCTGCCCGTCTGAGACCAGACGACGTTCGTCACCTCCCAGCCGGGCGACGGCGGCAGCGCGAATCCGAGCTCGGCGGCGAGGCCCGGCAGATGGTGCGTCACTCCGCCTTCGGCGGCCTCGACCCCGGGCGCGGACACGAGCGCGATCAGGACGAAGGGGATGGCACCCTTGGGTCGCGGCATGGCAGGCCGTCTCCTCGATCGGGCCGGCCGCGCGAGGGCCGGTCGCGCAGGAGCGTTGCCGCAGGGTCGCCGCGGGTCAACGCCGCGCCCCCGTCATCGCCCCGGGGAGCGACGTTCGTGCCACATCGCGGGGCCGTTGCTCGCGGGGCTACTTCCGGCCCGGCGTGCCGTCGAACTTCTTCTCGATCCCGTCCCAGCAGTCGACGTAGTCGTCCTGCAACGGCGCCTCCCGCGCGGCGAACTCGGTCAGGTGCTGCGGGAAGCGGGTCTCGAACATGAACGACATGGTGTCGTCGAGCTTCTGCGGACGCAGCTCGGCATTCGAGGCGCCCTCGAACGCCTCGCGGTCCGGCCCATGCGGCAGCATCATGTTGTGCAGGCTCATGCCGCCCGGGACGAAGCCCTGCGGCTTGGCGTCGTACTGGCCGTAGATGTTGCCCATGAGCTCGGACATGACGTTCTTGTGGTACCAGGGCGGGCGGAACGTGTCCTCCATCACCATCCAGCGCTCGCGGAAGAGCACGAAGTCGATGTTCGCGGTCCCCTCGACGCCCGAGGGCGCCGTCAGCACGGTAAAGATCGACGGGTCGGGGTGATCGAAGA
>CAYMRW010000136.1:788-6496 GCA_964392825.1 uncultured Rhodobacterales bacterium | reverse complement strand
CGGCGGGCGCGGTGCCGTCGTGGAAGTCGAGGTCCACCAGCGCGCTCGCCACGTATTCTACCGTCTGGAAGCCCATGTCGTAGGTCTGCGCCGCGAGCAGCCGGTCGAGCAGGTCCTTCGGGATCGGCTCCCCGGTCTTCGCGTGGCGGGCGTGGCGGGCGAGGACATCGGGGACCTCCAGCCAGTGCTCGTAGAGCTGGCTCGGCAGTTCCACGAAGTCGCGCGCCACGCTTGTCCCCGAGACGCTCTCGTAGGTCACGTCGCTCAGCATCTGGTGCAGCGAGTGGCCGAACTCGTGAAACAGCGTGCGCGCGTCGTCGTAGCTGAGCAGCGCCGGCTCCCCCGCCGGCGGCCTGGCGAAGTTGCAGACGTTGAGCACGATCGGCCGCACCTCGCAGCCGAGCTTGCGCTGCGCGCGCAGCGCCGTGCACCACGCCCCCGACCGCTTGCCGCCGCGATGGAAGAAGTCGCCGACGAAGACCGCCATGTGGCGCCCGTCGCGCGTGACCTCCCAGACGCGGACGTCCGGGTGCCAGACCGGCGCCTCGACCCTGCGGAACTCGAGCCCGAACAGCCGGTTCGCGCAGGCGAACGCCGCCTCGATCATGCGGTCGAGCGAGAGGTACGGCTTCAGCCGCTCCTCGTCGAGGTCGTGCTCCGACTGCCGCCGCCTCTCGGCGTAGTAGCGCCAGTCCCAGGGCTCGAGCCGCCCATCATGGCCGTCGGCGTGCAGCATCTGCTCGAGCAGCGCGGCATCGGCCTCGGCGGCCCTTCGCGCCGGTTCCCACACGCGCATCAGGAGCTCGCGGACGGCCTCGGGCGTCTTCGCCATCTCGGTCTCGAGCTTGTAGGCCGCGAAGCTCTCGTGGCCGAGGAGCCGCGCCCGCTCTTCCCGGAGCGCCAGGATCTCGGCGGCGATGCCGCGGTTGTCGGTCGCCCCGCCGTTGGCGCCCCGCGAGACCCACGCCTCGTAGGCGTGACGCCTGAGCTCGCGATCGGGCGAGAACTGCAGGAACGGCACGATCAGCGACCGGGACAGCGTCACGACCGGCCCGTCCGCGCCCTTCTCCTCGCCCGCGGCCCGCGCCGCGGCGACGACGAAGGCGGGCAGATGCGCGAGATCGCTTTCGGCGAGCGGCATCGACCAGGCGCGCTCGTCGGCGAGGAGGTTCTGCGCGAACCCGGTGCCGAGGACCGCCAGGCGCTCCTTGATCGCGGCGAGCCGGTCGGCGGCCTCGCCCTCGAGGGCGGCGCCGGCGCGAAGGAAGCCGCGGCGCGTGAGGTAGAGGACCCGCGCCTGCTCGGCGTCGAGGCCGAGATCGTCCCCGCGCGCCGAGAGATCCTCGATGCGCTCGAACAGCGCCCGGTTCCGCGTCACCTCCGAGGCGTAGGCGGCCAGCCGGGGCGAGAAGTCCCGCTGCATCGCCTCGCGCGCGTCGTTGCTGTCGGTCGAGGCCAGCGTGAAGAACACGGAGAGCACGCGGCCAAGCTCCTCGTCGACGCGCTCCAGAGCCTCGATGGTGTTGACGAAGCTCGGCGGCTCCGCATCCATCGCGATGGCCGCCACGCGATCGCGCGCGGCGGCGAGGGCGGCATCGAACGCCGCCGGGATGTCGTCGTCGGACACCGCCGCGAAGTCGGGAAAGCCGAACGGCGCGGGCGACGGCTCGAGCAGGGCGGCGGTCATCGGCAGGTTTCCTTCGTTTCCGGCTGCTGGACGGAACCTAGGGTCCGATCGGTCCGCCGGCCAGAGCGGCTCCACGACGATCGCCGCCGCATGCGCGGTCACCGGCGGGGTCCTGCGGCACGTGGCCGGCGTCTACGAATCATGGCCGGCGTTCTTCGGACCCGACCCGCATGGGCACGACCCGACACCGTCGCGCCCGGAGCCGGACCCGCACCAGGCTGGGCAAAGGCGCCCCCTGCCCGGGCGTCTCGATGCAGGTCCGCGCGTCTCGGGCCGACGGCGCGCCTTGCGGAAAGTCCGGCGCGGCGGGCGCGGTAGATCTGGCGCTTCCCCCGTGTCGAGATGGCGCGTGAGAGAGGCGGGGAGCCGATCGGCGATCCAGATGTCCGCGCCCCCGCTTGCAACCCCGGCGCGCAGGGGTCTGAATGGCGGCAGACACGAGGGAGGATGTGCCATGGGTCTGTGGAATTTCGTGAAGAGCGCCGGCAGATCCGTCGGCATGGGTCGCGCCGAGGCAGCCGAGGCGCCCGATGCGTCGCCCGGGGCCGACGATCTCCGGCGGGAGATCGAGGATTTGGGCGTCAATCTCGACGGTCTCTCGATCGAGGTCGAGGGCGACACGGTCCGGCTGTCGGGGCAGACCGACAACCAGGAACAGAAGGAAAAGGCGATCCTCGCTTTGGGCAACGTCGAGGGCATCGCGCAGGTCGAGGAGGACGTCGAGGTCAGGGACGGCGGCGACGAGATGCGCTTTCACACCGTCGAGGAGGGCGACACGCTGTCCGCGCTCGCGGAACGGTACCTGGACGCGAATGCGCGCTATCAGGAAATCTTCGACGCCAACAAGCCGATGCTGACCGATCCGAACATGATCTATCCGGGACAGGTCCTGCGCATCCCGCCGAAGTGAGGCGCGGCGGTCACGCGCGCCGCAGCCGCTCTTCGAGCCGGCGGAGCAGGATCGAGAGCGTGACCGTCATCGTCAGATAGATGAGGGCGACCACGTTGTAGGTCTCGAAGTAGCGGAAATTGCCCGCCGCGGTGACCTTGCCGATCTGCGTGACGTCGAGGACGCCGAGGACGCTGACGAGACTCGAATCCTTGATCATCGCCACGAAGTCGTTGCCGAGGGGCGGCAGGATGCGGCGGAACGCCTGCGGGAAGACGATGTGGCGGAACCGCTGCCAGCCCGAAAGGCCGAGCGCCTCGGCGGCCTCGATCTGCCCGCGCTCGATCGACTGCAGCCCGGCGCGGAACACCTCGGCCAGGAACGCCGAGTAGCCGATGGTGAGCGCCAGGATCGCCCGCCAGAGAAGCGGGAAGTCCCGTGTCCCGAGCAGCTCGAACCCGACCCTGCCGGCGAGCCAGTTCCACGCCGCGACGCCGCCGGGCGCCAGCACGAAGGCGACGTAGAGCAGCAGCACCAGGATCGGCACGCCACGCACGATCTCGACGTAGAACCGCGCCGCCTGTCGCAGCACGACGCTCCGCGAGAGGCTCGCCGTGGCGATGGCGAGCCCGAGGAGCGACGCCGCCGCGAAGGCGACGACGGTGACGAAGAGCGTGATGCGCACCCCCTTGAGGAGCGTCTGCAGCACCTGCCGCGTCAGCGGGTCGGAGAGGGTCTCGACGTAGGCCCAGAGCCCCAGCGCCCCGGCGACGACGAACCACCACGGGAACTCGCGATGGCCCGCGCGGCCGCTCACGTCAGGGCGAGGACCCGCGCCGGACCTCCGGTGCCGCCCCGGTGCTTGGGCGCGCCCACGACCAGCGTCGCGCCCGCGGCCGGCACCCGGTCGAGCCCGGCCAGGCACTCGATCCCGTAGCGGCCGGCGGGCAGCCAGGCGTAGTGCACCGCGAAGTCCTGGCTCGGACCGTGGTCGAGCGACAGCGTGTCGACGCCGATCGCCGCCGCCCCGGTCTCGAGCAGCATCTCGGCCGCCTCGACGTGGAAGCCCGGGAAGTGCAGCGTGCCGCTCTCGTCGGCGCCGCGGAACGCCTGCCGGTTCCCGGCCTTATCGGCCCAGCCTGACAGCATGGCGACGCAGGCGCGGTCGGGGATGTCGCCGTTCGCCTCGGTCCATGCCCGCAGGTCGTCCGGGGTCACCTGCGCGTCGGGGTCGTCCGCCGCCTTGGCGCGGATGTCGACGACGCAGAGCGGCACCACGAGGTCGCGAACGGCGATCTCGTCGACCGACGCCCCGTCCGCCGAAAAGTGCAGCGGCGCGTCCAGATGCGTGCCGGTGTGCTCGTTGATCGTCAGGATCTTGAGGTTGTAGCCGTCGTCGGCGAACGTCAGCGGCTGCACGTCGGAGAAACCGGGCTCGCCGCCGAAGGTCGGGAAATCGGCGCTGAGCGTATGGGTCAGGTCGAGGGGCTCGCCCGCCGCCTGCGCCCGGACCGGCGCCGCGACCGCGCTCGCGGCAAGCGCCGCGGCCCCGCCGCGAAAGAGGCTGCGGCGAGAGATCATGCGCCGCCGGACGCTCTCGATCACGCAATGGTCGCACATGGCCTCAGCCCCCGAGCTTGTAGTCGAGAAACCACTTGCGGTTCAGCTGCTCGAGGATGCCGTCGACCCTGAGCGATTCGATCGCCGCGTTGATCGGCTCCACGAGGTCGGAATCCCGCGGGAAGATGAAGCCGAAATCCTCTGTGCCGAGCTTCTCGCCGACGATCTTGAGCTCGCCGCCCGAGGCGTCGACATAACCCTGCCCCGCCGTGCCGTCCGTCAGCACCAGGTCGACGTCGCCGGTGCGCAGCGCCTGCACGCCGGCGCCGAACGTCTCGAAGAGGACGACCCGCGGGTTCTGCTCGTCGCTGTCGAGGACGTCGTAGACGGCGACGTAGAAGGGCGTCGTGCCGGGCTGGGCGGCGACCCGCAGATCCTCGTTCGCGGCGAACGCCTCGGCGGAGGCGAACCGCTCCTCGTCGCCGCGCACCAGCATCACCATCTCCGAGCGCATGTAGGGGTCGGAGAAATCCACCATCTCCGCCCGGTCCTCGCGGATGGTGATGCCGGTCATGCCCATGTCGTACTGGCCCTCGGCCACGGCCGGGATCATCGCGTCCCAGCTGATTTCCTCGTAGCTGACGGAGATGTTCAGCCGCCGGGCGATCTCGTCCATGGCGTCGTACTCCCAGCCCACGGCATCGCTGGTTTCGGGCTCGACGAACTGCAGCGGCGGATAGGCGTTCTCGACCGCGACGATCACCTCGCGGCCCTGGAGGTCGGGCAGATCCTGCGCCAGCGCGGGGAGCGCGGCGAGAAGGAGGGAACAGGTCAGGGCTCGCAGCATCGGGGCACTCCATATGGGTCGGAGCAAAGCTTGGGGCGCGTCTCGCCCGCGATCAAGCACCGAGCGGGGAGCCGTCGGCCGGCCGCGCTCACGCGGCGTCGCAGACCGGGCAGCCGGGACGTCGGCGAAGCGCGATCCGGCGGCTCTCGGCATGAAGCGCGTCATAGATCAGCATCGATCCCGCAAGCGTGGTGCCCGCGCCCGTGACCTGCTTCACCGCCTCGACCGCCATCATCGCGCCGACGACGCCCGGCAAGGGCCCGAGCACGCCTGCCTCGGCGCAAGTGGGGGCGAGGCCGGGCGCTGGTGCTTCGGGAAAGACGCAGGCGTAGCAGGGCGTGCCCCGCGCCACGTCGTAGAGGCTGATCTGGCCCTCCCACTGGCTCAGCGCCGCGGCGACGAGCGGCAGGCCCCGCGCCGCCGCCGTCCGGTTGACGAGGTAGCGCGTCGGAAAGTCGTCGGTGCCGTCGAGGATGAGGTCGTAGTCCTCGAAGAGGCCGGCGGCGATGTCTTCGGTCAGGCGCCGGTTGTAGGGGCGCACCACCACGTTGGGGTTGAGCGCCCGGATCGCCGTCTCGGCCGAGAACACCTTGGGCATGCCGATGCGGGCGTCGGCGTGGATCACCTGCCGCTGCAGGTTGGTCGATTCAACCACGTCGTCGTCGACGACGCCGAGCGTGCCGACCCCGGCGCCCGCGAGGTAGAGAAGCGCGGGCGAGCCGAGG
>CAYMRW010000136.1:0-774 GCA_964392825.1 uncultured Rhodobacterales bacterium | reverse complement strand
ATCTCGCGCAGGACGATGTGGCGGGCGTAGCGGTCGAGCTCGCCCTCGCCGAACGTTCCCGCCGCGCGCTCAGACGTCCGGTTCTCCGGCCGCACCCGCGACCGGACCCGGCGCAGCACCCGCGAGTACCCCCAGCCGAGGGCGCCAAGCCCGCCGAGCACCAGCCACTCTCCAGCCGAGCCGCCCGTCGCCTGCCTCAGCGGGTTGCCGGGCGGCAGCGCCACGTTCAAGGCCAGCACCACGACGTAGAGCAGCGCCAGCATCAGCCAGCGCCCGTCCGTCGGCACCCCGAACCGCCGCGCCGCGAACCACACGGCCAGCGCCAGCGTCAGCACCAGCAGCATCAGTCCCGGCCCGTCGAGCCGAAGCCGCCGGCGCCCCGTCCCGTCGGCGGCAGCGCGCCCGAGACGCGGAACGCCGCCCGGACCGCCGGCGCCAGCACGAGCTGCGCGATGCGCTCGCCATGCGCGACCGTGTAGGGTTCGCTCCCGAGATTGACGAGGAGGACGCCGAGCGGGTCGCGATAGTCGGCGTCGACCGTCCCCGGCGCATTGGCGACCGTGACCCCGTGGCGGAGCGCCAGGCCCGAACGCGGCCGCACCTGCATCTCCCACCCGCCGGGCACCGCCGCGCGAAGCCCCGTCGGCACCAGCCGTCGCGCGCGCGGCGCCAGCGTCAGACCCGCCTCCCGGTCGGCGACGGCGAGATTGGCGCGAACGTCGGCGCCCGCCGCCCCAGCGGTGGCGTAGTCCGGCAGCGGTACCGCGCGGTCGG
>CAYMRW010000135.1:0-6513 GCA_964392825.1 uncultured Rhodobacterales bacterium | reverse complement strand
GGTGCCACAGTAAGAGTGGCGGATCGGCCTCGGTCGTAGCCACCGCGGGGCAGGCAGGTTCGCTGGCATGGCGTTTGGCAAAGCGATGCGCCGGATTGATCTGGGCACGGCCATGCGCCGTCTGCGCAACATCGCCACGTTCGGCCTCGTCCTCCTCGGCCCCGCGCTCGTGATCGCCACGTTCGTCGCGCTCGGGCCGCTGGAGCAGGCGGGCTCGCCCCTGTCGATCCGTCTCGTCATACTCGCGGACCTCGTCTACATCCTCGTCCTCGCGACGCTGGTCCTACGGCGCATCGTGGCGATGGTGGCGGCGCGGCGGGCGCGCTCGGCGGGGTCGCGGCTGCATCTGCGACTGACGGCGATCTTCGCGCTGATCGCGCTCGTCCCCACCATCCTCGTCGCGGTCTTCGCCGTGCTGACGATCAATGTCGGGCTCGAAGGCTGGTTCTCGGAGCGGGTGCGCAGCGCCGTCGCGGCCTCTCTCGCGGCCGCCGAAGCCTACGAGGAGAACGAGCGGGCGGACCTCCTCGCCGACGCCGAGGCGCTGGCACGGTATCTCGAGGCGAACCGCCTCGCCGCGGGCTACCTGTCGGACGGCGATCTCCGGCGCCTCCTCAATCAGGGGCAGGCGCAGATCCAGCGCGGCCTGCGCGAGGCCTACATCGTCGACGGCGCCGGCGAGATCCAGGCGCGGGGCGAACGCTCGTATCTCTTCGACTTCGAACGCCCGGCCCCCGCCTCGCTGGCGCAGGCGCGCGAGGACGGCATCGTCGTCGTCGAGGACTGGGAGCTCGACGAGTTCCGCGCGATCGTCGATCTGCCGAACTTCGCCGACCGACTGCTCTACATCACCCGCGACGTCGACGGCGCCCTCCTGTCGCTGCTCGACGACGCGCAGGCGACGGTGCGGCTCTACAACCAGCTCGAGGACGAGCGCGGCCGCATCCTTTTCGAGTTCGGACTTCTCTACCTCGCGTTCGCGCTGATCCTGATTCTCGCCGCCATCTGGCTCGGCCTGTGGCTCGCCGAGCGGTTGTCACGTCCCGTCGGACGCCTCGCCTCCGCCGCGCAGCGTGTCGGGGCGGGCGACCTTGACGTCACGGTCAAACACGACGAGGGAGACGACGAGATCGCCATGCTGGGTCGCGTCTTCAATCAGATGACGCGGCAATTGAAGGCGCAGCGCGAGACGCTGCTCGCCACCAACCGGCAGATCGAGCGGCGGCGGCGGCTCTTCGACTCGGTTCTCGCCTCGGTGACGGCGGGGGTCGTCGGGCTCGACGCCGAAGGCCGGGTGACGTTCGTCAACCGCTCGGCCGAACGGCTTTTGCGGCTGCCCGAGACCGACGGGCAGGCCGCCGTCCTGCACGACGCGGTGCCCGAGTTCTCGGCCCTCTTCGAGCGGCTGCGCACGGGGACCGGCGAGGCCGTGCAGGAGGAGGTTCCGGTCACCCGCCGGGGCACGGCCGAGAGGCTGCTCGTCAAGATGGCCACGCGGCGCACCGAGGCGGGCGACCTCGAGGGCTACGTCGTCGCCTTCGACGACGTGACCGATCTCGTCGCGGCGCAGCGCATGGCGGCCTGGGGCGACGTCGCGCGCCGCATCGCGCACGAGATCAAGAACCCTCTGACCCCGATCCAGCTCTCGGCGGAGCGACTGCGCCGGAAGTTCCGTGCCGCCGCCGGCGACGACGCCGCGACCCTCGACCAGATGACCGAGGTGATCATCCGGCAGACGGGCGACCTCCGCCGCATCGTCGACGAGTTCTCCCGCTTCGCCCGCATGCCCGAACCCGAGCGGCACATGCACGATCTGCGCGACCTCGTCCGCGATGCCGTGGCACTGCAGCAGCCGGCGCTCGAGGACGTCGAGATCGGCCTCGTGCTGCCCGACGCGCCGGTGGTCCTAGAGCTCGATCCCACCCTTATCGGGCAGGCGCTCACCAACCTCGTCAAGAACGCGGGCGAGGCCATCGAGGGGCGGCGCGAGCGCGGCGACGCATTCGAGCCGCGGATCGACATCACGCTCGAAGCCGATGCCGGAGCGGCGCGGATCACCATCGCCGACAACGGCGTCGGCCTGCCGCCCGACCGGGCGCGGCTCTTCGAGCCCTACGTGACCACGCGCGAGAAGGGCACCGGACTTGGCCTGCCGATCGTACGCAAGATCGTCGAGGAGCATGGCGGCACGCTGCGCCTCGGCGACGCGCCCGCGCAGGGCGACGGGCATCGCGGCGCGACGGCCGAGATCGTGTTCCCGATCCCCGCGGGGCTCCAAACCGAAACGAAAGCAATGGCGGCAGCCGGAGGCGCATGATGAGCGACATACTGATCGTCGACGACGAGCGGGACATCCGCGAACTGGTCTCGGACATCCTCAAGGACGAGGGATACGCGACGCGGACCGCCGCGAACTCGGAGGCCTGCCTCTCGGCGCTCGAGGCCGCGACGCCCGGCCTCGTCGTTCTGGACATCTGGCTCAAGGACAGCGCCATGGACGGGATCGACATCCTCAAGCACGTCAGGAAGACGATGCCCGAGGTGCCCGTCGTCATCATCTCGGGCCACGGCAACATCGAGATCGCGGTGGCCGCCATCAAGCAGGGCGCCTACGACTTCATCGAGAAGCCCTTCAACATCGACCAGCTCACCGTCGTCATCCGCCGCGCCATGGAGACCTCGCGCCTGCGCCGGGAGAACCTGGCGCTGCGCCGCGACGACGCGCAGCCCGTGGTGATGATCGGCGAGGGACCGGCCTTCGCGGCGCTCCGGAACCAGCTGATGAAGGTCACCCGCTCGAACGGGCGGGTGATGCTGACCGGACAGCCGGGCAGCGGCAAGGAGAGCGCGGCGCGCTTCATCCACGCGAACTCGGCGCGCGCCGAAAAGCCGTTCGTGGTCGTCAGCTCGGCCTCCGTCGAACCCGATCGGGTGGAGGAGGTGCTGTTCGGCACCGAGGGCACTGAGCGGGGCGTCGTCCCGGGCCTTCTCGAGCAGGCCGACGGCGGCGTCCTCTACATCGACGAGGTCGCCGACATGCCCCTCGGCACCCAGTCGAAGATCCTCCGGGTCCTGACCGAGCAGCACTTCACCCGCGTGGGCGGCGTCGACCGGGTGCGGGTCGACATCCGCGTCGTCTCGAGCACGAACCACGACCTGCGTGCCGCGATCGAGGCCGGACGCTTCCGCAGCGAGCTCTACCACCGCCTCAACGTCGTGCCGATCGAGGTGCCGTCCCTCTCCGACCGCCGCGAGGACATCCCCCTTCTGGCGGAACACTTCATCGGCGTCCTCAACCAAGAGCAGGGGCTGCCGCTCAGGGCCCTGGCCGACGACGCCCGGACGATGCTGCAGACGGTCGCCTGGCCGGGGAACGTCCGGCAGCTCCGCAACGTGGTCGAGCGGGTCCTGATCCTCGGCCCGGACCAGGGCGAGATCACGGCCGCCGAGATCCCGGCGGACGACGGCAACGGTCGCGGCGCGGGCGGCGTCATGCTGTCGCCCGGCCTCGCCACGCTGCCCCTGCGGGAGGCGCGCGAGGTGTTCGAGCGGGAGTACCTGATGGCGCAGATCAACCGCTTCGGCGGCAACATCAGCCGCACCGCGAGCTTCGTCGGGATGGAGCGCTCGGCGCTGCACCGCAAGCTGAAATCGCTGAACGTGGCCACCACGACGCGGTCGGGCGCCCGCGTCGCCTACGTCGAGAGCGAGGAGGAGGCGTGATTGACCCCCATCGCCGGTTCTGCGAAGGCTGACCGCCTGCAGGCCAGCGGAACCGGGACATGAAGGTCATCATTTGCGGGGCCGGCCAGGTCGGCTGGCAGATCGCGCGGCACCTGTCGTCCGAGCGCAACGACGTCGTCGTCGTCGACAACAACGCCGATCTGATCCGCCGCGCCACCGACACCCTCGACGTGCAGGGGATCGCCGGTCACGCGAGTTATCCCGACGTGCTCGACCGGGCGGGCGCGCGCGACGCCGACATGATCATCGCCGCGACCTATTCCGACGAGGTCAACATGGTGACCTGCCAGGTCGCCCATTCGGTCTTCGCGGTGCCGCGCAAGATCGCGCGGCTGCGCGCGCAGAGCTACCTGAACGCCATCTACTCCGACCTCTACCGGCGCGACCACATGCCGATCGACGTCGTCATCAGCCCCGAGCGCGAGGTGGCCGAGGCGGCGCTCAGGCGCCTGAACGCGCCCGCCGCCTTCGACACCGAGGAGTTCCTCGACGGGCGCGTCACGCTGCTCGGCCTGCAGCTCGACGAGAACTGCCCGGTCCTCGACACCCCGCTCAGGCAGCTTACCGACCTCTTCTCGACGCTCCGGACCATCGTCGTCGGCGTCCGCCGTGCCGGACGGCTATTCTCGCCCGAGCCCGGGGACCAGCTCTTCGCCGACGACCAGATCTACGTGATGAGCCACAGCGACGACGTGAACCGGACGCTCGAGATCTTCGGCAAGCGGGTGCGCCGCCAGGAGCGCATCGTGATCATCGGCGGCGGCAATGTCGGCCTCGCCGTGGCCCGTGCGCTCGAGGCCCGGGTCGACAGGGTGCGCGCGCGCATCATCGAACGCGACCGCGCCTGCGCCGAGCGTGCGGCCGACGTGCTCGAGCGGACCATCGTGCTTCACGGGGACGGCCTCGACACCGAGCTGCAGGCCGAGGCAAACGTCGCCCGCGCCGACGCCGTCCTCGCTGTGACCGACGACGACAAGGTCAACCTCCTCGCCGCCGTGCGCGCCAAGGAGGCGGGCTGCCCGATGGCCATCTGCCTTCTCAACGATCCGACCCTGACGCCGCTGATGGCGCCCCTCAACATCGATGCCTACATCAACCCGCGCGCCACGACCGTGAGCTCGATCCTGCGCCACATCCGGCACGGCCGGGTGCGCGGCGTCTACTCGATCGGCGACGCCGAGGCCGAGGTGATCGAGGCGCAGGTGCTGTCGACCTCGCCCATCGCCGGGCAGCAGATCCGCGACGTCGACTTCCCCGAAGGCGCCCTCGTCGGAGCGCTGCAGAAGGGGGGCAAGGTGGTCAAGCCGACCGGCAGCGTCCGCATCGAGGAGGGCGACGTCATCGTCCTCTTCGTGCTTGCCGACGACGTCCCCGAGGTCGAGCGGCTGTTCCAGGTTTCGATCGACTTCTTCTGATGGAGCGGCACCTGCGCTCGGTCCCGCTGGTGGTGGTCCTTGTCGGGCTCGGCGCCCTCGCGATGCTGCTGCCCGCCATCCACGCGGCGATCCGGCAGGACTGGACCGTGGCGCGGGCGTTCCTGCATTCGTCGCTGGCCTTCGGCCTCCTCCATCTCGGCATCGCCGTGGCCGCCCGGGGGCGCGACCACCCGCGCACCACGCGCAGCTACCTCGTGGCGCTCGCGGGGGCCTTCACCCTCGTCCCGCTGACCTTCGCGGTGCCGGTGGTGCTGTCGCTGCCGGCCGTCGGCTACTACGACGCCTGGTTCGAAATGGTGTCGAGCTTCACCACCACCGGCGCCACGCTCCTGCCGGCGATGCCGACGGTCTCGCCGTCGGTGCATCTCTGGCGGGCCGAGGTCGGCTGGCTCGGCGGCTTTCTCGCCTGGGTGATGGCGGCCGCGATCTTCGCGCCGCTGAACCTCGGCGGCTACGAGGTCTCGACCGGCGCGCGGATCGGGCGGGAGGCGCCGGGCCTCAATCCTGCGATGCGCGCGGCCGATCCGGGGGAGCGTCTGGTCCGCTTCGCCGTCCTCCTGTTCCCCGTCTACACCGGCCTCACGCTCGCCCTTTGGCTCCTGCTGATCCTCTTCGGCGCCGATCCGCTCGTCGGGCTCTGCCACGCGATGTCGACGCTCGCGACCTCGGGCATCTCTCCCGTCGGCGGCCTCGGGGAGGGCGGCGGCGCCGGTATCGGCGGCGAGGTCGCCATTGCCCTCTTCCTCGTCTTCGCCGTGTCGCGGATGATGTTCCGCACGGATGAACGCGCCCGCCTCGCGGCGCCGATCCGCGACGATCCCGAACTTTCGATGGCCGCCGCGATCGTCTTGACCGTGGTGGCGCTGCTCTTCGTGCGGCACTGGTTCGACCCGCGGGCCGGGCAATGGGTCGGGTCGGACGCCCTCGGCGCCATCTGGGGTACCTTCTTCACCGCTCTGTCGTTCCTGACGACGACCGGCTTCGAGGGCTCGACCTGGGCCGTCGCGCAATCCTGGTCCGGCCTGCAGACGCCGGCGCTGCTCCTCATGGGGCTCGCGGTGTTCGGCGGTGGCGTCGCGACGACGGCGAGCGGCGTCAAGCTTCTACGCATCTACGCCCTCTACAAGCATGGCCTGCGCGAGATGGACCGCCTGGTCCATCCGAGCTCGGTGGGCGGCTCGGGCAGCGAGGCGCGACGGATCAGGCGGCAGGGGGCCTACATCTCGTGGCTGTTCTTCATGCTCTTCGCCATCGCCATCGCCGCCACCGGCGCGGCGCTGGCGCTCACCGGCGTCGAGTTCCGGTCGGCGATGATCCTGACGATCGCGGGGCT
>CAYMRW010000134.1:5843-6548 GCA_964392825.1 uncultured Rhodobacterales bacterium | reverse complement strand
GAAGAGCGCCGAGCCGTGGGTGCGCGGCAGGATGCTGACCTCGCTTTCGATGGGCCGGACCGTCGTCCGGTCGCGGCCGTCGATGCGGGCACCGCCCGAGATGATGTCGCCGCGCAGGATCGAGCTCTCGAGCTTCTTGAAGGCCGAGCCAAGGTTCGCGTCGGTCTGCTCCTCCTCGGAGAGCTGCGCCATCACCGCCTTGCGGGCATCCGAGATGGCGTTCGTCCGCTCCTGCTTGTCGCGGAGGGCGAAGGCGGCGCGCATCTGCTCCTCGCCGAGCGACCTCACCCGGTCGTAGAGCCCGGAGTAGTCCGGCGGCGTGAAGTCGAACGGCTCTTTCGCGCTGTCCTCGGCCAGGTCGATGATGAGGTCGCAGACCGGCTTCAGCTGTTCGTGCGCGAACTTCACCGCGCCCAGCATCTCGTCCTCGGAAAGCTCGTAGGCCTCCGATTCCACCATCATCACCGCGTCGGCGGTGCCGGCGACGATCAGGTCCAGCCGCTGCTCGGGGTTCGCCCGCAGGTTCTGCATGTCCTCGACGTCGGGGTTCAGCACGTAGTCGCCGCCCGCGAAGCCCACGCGGCAACCCGCGATCGGGCCCATGAACGGGGCTCCGCTGATCGTCAGCGCCGCCGACGCCGCGATCATCGCGACGATGTCGGGGTCGTTGACCAGGTCGTGGCTCAGCACGGTGCACATCACCAG
>CAYMRW010000134.1:0-5820 GCA_964392825.1 uncultured Rhodobacterales bacterium | reverse complement strand
CCGCGCCTCGCGCTTGAAGAAGCCGCCGGGCACCTTGCCTGCGGCGTAGTATTTCTCCTGGTAGTGGACCGTGAGGGGGAAGAAGTCCTGCCCCTCCCTCGCCTGCCGGGCGAAGGTCACGTTGGCCATGACCCGGGTCTCGCCCAGCGTGGCGATGACCGAGCCGTCGGCCTGGCGGGCGATCTTGCCCGTCTCGAGGGTGAGGGTCTCGTCCCCCCACTGCATGGATTTCGTCGTTACGTTGAACATCTCGTTTCCTATCGAGGCCACCCGGGGCGTATCCCCATCCGGCCGATCAGCGTACGGGCCGCATTGCCCGTGGCCCCATCCTTCGGTTTCATCCCGGCCGCCGGCGCGAGGCCCGGCGCAGGCAGCCCATCGGATAGAGAAACGCGCCCCGGAGGGCGCGTTCCGTGCGTGTCAGCGGCGCAGGCCCAGGCGCTTGATCAGGTCCTGATAGCGGGCCTCGTCCTTGCGCTTGACGTAGTCGAGCAGCTTGCGGCGCTGGGCCACGAGCTTCAGCAGGCCGCGCCGGGAATGGTTGTCCTTGGCGTGGGTCTTGAAATGCTCGGTCAGGTTCGAGATCCGCGTCGTCAGGATCGCCACCTGCACCTCGGGCGAGCCGGTGTCGCCGGCTTTGCCGCCGTAATCCTTCATGAGGCGCTGCTTGTCCTCGGCTGTGATCGACATCGGGGTCTCCTTTCGGTCGGAAATGGCATGGCGCCGGCCGGGATGTCGTCCAGCACGGGCCCATGGAGGTCTGCCGCGACGGCAGATGCGCGCGTATAGCGATGCGCACGGTCGAAGGGAACCCCGAACCTGTGCGCCGCCGTCGCCAGCCGCGCCCGGGCAGCGCTAGCCTGCAGCGAAGAAGGGCAGAAAGGCGTCGAGCACCGCCTGCGGATCCTCTTCCGGCACGAAATGCCCGCTCGCGCAGGTGGAGGTGGTGACGCGCTCGGCCCACCCCATCCAGAGGTCGTCGGGCATTCCGGTGCGGGCGGGGAAGCCCCTGTCGGAGCAGAGGAAGTGAACGGGCGCCGCGATCTTTCGCGCCGCGGCCCGGTCCGCCTCGTCGAGGTGCCGGTCGGTGGTCGCGCCGGCGCGGTAGTCGGCGCACATGGCCGCGAGCCGCCCGGGGTCGGCCGCCTGCGCCACGTAGGATGCCAGCGCCTCGGGCGCGAACGGCGCCAACGTGTGGCCGCGGGTCCACCGCCGCATGGTCTCCTCGATGAAGAAGCCGGGCGCGGCGCCGATCAGCCGTTCGGGGAGCGGCGCGTCCTGGGCGAGAAAGGTCCAGTGGTAGGCCGCCATCGCGACACGCGCATCCCACATGCGCCAGAAGTCGCTGGTCGGGACGATCTCGATGATCCCCAGCCGGTCGACCCTCTCGGGCGCATCGAGAGCCAGACGGTAGGCGACCCGCGCCCCACGGTCGTGGCCGAGGACATGGGCCCGCTCGAGTCCGAGGGCGTCCATCAGGCCGACGATGTCGCGGGCCATGCGGCGCTTGGAGTAGACCGTGTGGCTCTCGTCGTCGGGTGGCGCCTCGCTGGCGCCGTAGCCGCGGAGGTCGGGCACGACCACGTTGTGATCCTGTGCTAAGCGGGGCGCGACCTTGGCCCAGCAGGCGTGGTTCTCGGGGAACCCGTGCAGCAGGATCAGCGGGGTGCCGGTGCCGCCCCGGTGCACCGAAAGGGTGATCTCGCCGGTCGCGACCTCGCTCCGCTCGAACCCCTCGATCGGCATCAGGGCGTCACTCCCACGGTTCCAGTTGGCGGCGGTACGGAACGTAGAGTGGGTGGCGCGGATGCCCGTCCCGCGTCAGCCCGAGATGCATAAGCCGCCGCGCAGCCCCGCGCAGGACGCGGGCCGTTCTCGGCCCCTGCCCGCGATGCGCGCCGTCCGCGCCCCAGGCCGCGACGACCGTCGTGGCCCAGGCGCAGGCGTCGAGCAGCGCCACCGCGTTTCCCGCGCCCTCGGGGGCCGGATGGCGCCGCATGCGGGCGGGCCGCGTCTCGCGCAGCGCGAAGAGGTTGCACACGCGGACCGCGCCCCAGCCCCCGTCGCGGGCACGGCGGACGCATCGGGCGACGGTCGGGTCGTCGGCGCGCGCGTCGGCGGTCGAGGGGTTCAGCATGACGAAGGCGAGCCCCGGTCGATCCGGGTCCCAGGTGCGGGTGAGGGCATAACGGTAGGCGCCGCACGCGGAGAACAGCGCCTCGCTCTCGACGCCGCCCTTGAGGTGGCGCCGCGCGACCAGGCGGTCGCGGCTGGCCGGGTCCGCCGTCACGGACAGAGGACCCGCGACGGCCGGAAGATGCCGCCTGCGATCATGCCCACGGCGACGGCGCGCCCCTCGGCGGCGGCCCAGGCCGACCCGGCATCGGGACCGGCGGCGTCGACCGGATTGCCGTGCCGTACGCGCTCGGCCTCGGCCGGCGTCAGGTCGAGGCACCGCACGCCGGCGAGCGCGTCCTCCACAGGCACAAGCGCCGCCTCCGGATCTGCCTCGACGTCCTCGAGGGGCAGGGCGTCGGACACCGCGAAGGGCCCGGCGCGGAGCCGGCGCAACGTCTCGACATGGCCGAGGCAGCCGAGCACCCGGCCGAGGTCGCGCGCCACGGAGCGGACGTAGCCGCCCTTGCCGCACGTCATCTCCAGGATGGCGCGGTCGGGCGCGGGGCGGTCGACGAGCGCCAAGCGCGCGACGTGCAGCGGCCGGGGCGCGAGGGAGAGATCGCCGCCGCCTCGCGCGATCTCGTGCGCCCGGCGGCCGTCCACGTGCACCGCCGAGTAGGCGGGCGGCACCTGTTCGATGTCGCCGGTGAAGCGCGGGAGCGCGGCAAGGATGGCTCCCGGCTCGGGTCGCGCCGCCGACGTCGCGACGGCGGTCCCCTCGGCATCGTCGGTGGTGGTCTCGACGCCCCAGCGCACCGTGAAGCGGTAGGTCTTCCTGCCGTCGGCCACGAAGGGCATGGTCTTCGTCGCCTCGCCCAGGGCGACGGCGAGCAGACCGGTCGCGGCGGGGTCAAGCGTACCGGCGTGGCCCGCCTTGGCCGCGTCGAAGGCGCGTCGCACGCGGCCCGTGACCTGCGTCGATGTGGGGCCGGCCGGCTTGTCGACGAGAACCCAGCCCGAGATGCGGCGGCCGCGGCGACGTCCCATCACTGCGCCGCCGCGACGACGCCGAGGATCGGGCCCATGGCGCGCCCGAAGTCGCGACGGCCGATACCGGGTGCCCAAAGCCGCGACACGGCGCCGTCGAGGTAGAGCGCGTCGCGTGTGTCGAGCGCGTCGCGGAACAGGGTGCCGAACTCGTGGAACGTCACCGGCTCGTCCGAGATGGCGAGCGCCACGCGACCGTCGCCGCGCACGCCGACGCCGTTGCGGACGAAGCGCGAGTCGCTGTCGGGAAGGAACCGCGGATGCAGCTCGCCGTCGAGCACGAGCATCGGCCCGGACTGCGTGGCGTGGCGGCAGTCGGGACGCGCCTCGGCAAACCGCGATGTCTCGACGATGCGGGCCGCAGCGCCGTCGAGGCAGAGCACGCCGTTCGGCAGAAGGCCGAAGTTTCCCGGGCCGGGGCCGACGACGAGCGGCGTGATCTCGCGCCCGTCCTCGACATAGTGACCGACCGGGCTGCGGTCGTCGTGGTACATGCCGCCGTTCATGGCGAGGGCGAGGCGCTGTCCCCGCGCGCGGAGCGCCATGTCGAGGCGACTGAAATGGCCCCAGGGCGCGCCGTCGGCATCGGCCTGAAAGAGGCGGAGATCCTGAGGCGCGACCTCGCAGACCGTGTACCCGCGTCCCCCGTGCTTCAGCGGCTCGCAGAGCTGCCCGGCCTCGCCGCCCGCGGGAAGGAGGGTCGCGAGGATCAGCGCGCGCAGCATCAGTCCCGGTCGAGGTCGCGGCGCACCGCCTCGCTGTCGAGGAGGCGGCGGGTCGCGTCCACCCGGTCGTATGTATCGTCGAGCTCGAACCGGAGCTCGGGCGCGAACTTGAGCGTCAGCGCCCGCGACACGGCGCGGCGCAGTTCCGGCCGGTTGCGGGCCAGGGCCGCCATCGCCGTCTCGCGCTCTTCGCCGCCGAGCGGCATGACGTAGGCCGTCGCCACCCGCAGGTCGGGCGACGTCCGCACCTCGGCGACGGTGATCGAGAGGCGGTTCAGGTCCGGGTCGTGAACTTCGCCGCGCATCAGCACGTCGGACAGGGTGCGACGGATCAGTTCCCCGACGCGAAGCTGACGCTGCGACGGGCCATGCGATGCGCCTCTGCGTGCCATGCTTTCGCGTCTATGCTTGGTGGCGTGGCCGGGCAAGACCCCGTTTGCCCTCCCGGGGCCCCGCGGCTATCAGGGCGGCATGGACGAACGGCCGGGGATCGTGGTGACCGGAGCGTCGGGCCGCATGGGGCAGACGCTGATCCGCCTTGTCGCGGCGACGGAGGCCCTGCACCTCGTGGCGGCGCTCGAGCGCCCCGGTCACGACTGCCTCGGCCGCGACGCCGGCGAGGTCGCAGGGATCCCCCCCCTGGGGGTGGAGGTTACCGACGATGCGGTCGAGGCCATCGCCGCGGCGCGCGCCATCGTCGACTTCACCTCGCCTGCGGCCTCGCTCGACTACGTCGCGCTCGCGGCGCAGGCACGGGCGTGCCACGTGATCGGCACGACCGGCTTCGGCGCCGGCGATCTGTCGCGCGTCGCCGCCGCGGCGCGGCATGCCACGATCGTACGCGCCGGCAACATGAGCCTCGGCGTGACGCTCCTCGCCTCGCTGACGGAGCGGGTGGCGGAGGCGCTGGGTCCCGACTGGGACGTCGAGATCGTCGAGGCGCATCACCGCCACAAGATCGACGCGCCCTCGGGCACGGCGCTGATGCTGGGCGCGGCGGTGGCCGAGGGGCGGGGCGTCTCGCTCGACGACGTGGCCGAGCGCGGGCGTGACGGCGTCGGGGGCGCGCGGCGCGGCGGGGCCATCGGCTTCTCCTCGATCCGCGCGGGCGACATCGTCGGCGAGCACGACGTGGTCTTCGCCGGCCAAGGCGAACGGCTGGTCCTGCGCCATGTCGCCACCGATCGCGCGATCTTCGCGCGCGGGGCGCTGCGTGCCGTCCTCTGGGGCCTCGATCAGGGTCCGGGAGAGTACGACATGCGCCATGTCCTCGGCCTGTCCTGACGGCGGCGACGGGACCCGGGCGCGTTTGGGACGCAAAACCTTCCGGCTCGCGATCGACGCCATGGTGACGCGCGGCCGCCACGGCGATTGTCCTGCGGCGTCGGCCATGGCGCCGACGTCAGAAGTCGATCGCGATGCCCTTGCGTTCCCAGTCGCCGAAGCGAACCGGTTCCGGTCCGTCGCGACCGCCAAGCTCGGGAGGCAGCTCGGGGCCGTCTTTCGCCTTCCGTCGCGCCGTCGCCTCCTCGAGGGCGCGAACGGCCGCCGCCGGAAGGTCTCCCGATTTCGTCTCGTCGGTCATCGTCGGCCTCGTGGATCGCGTCTCGATCTCGATATCGGTCGGCCGGAAGCGGGTGCAAGGGCTTGAGCGACCGCGTCCGCGGCGCCGCCCTCGATCTCGTCGACGCGGTCACGGGGGAACGGCGCCTCCTGGCGGACCTGCTGCCCGGGGCGGTTGCGCACCTGGAGCCGTCCGGGCGGGCGCGGGCCCAGCGCCTTGCGACCGAGACGCTGCGCTGGGCGGATCGCGCCGACCGAATGCTGGGGCCGTTCCTGCGCCGGCGGCCGCCCCTGCGTACGCTGAACGCTCTCCGCCTCGGTGTCTGGGAGCTCTGCGAGGAGGGCGCGCCGCCGCACGGCCCGGTCG
>CAYMRW010000133.1:0-6587 GCA_964392825.1 uncultured Rhodobacterales bacterium | reverse complement strand
GAGGTGAAGAGGATGAAGGCGAGGAAGGCGACGCCGATCGCGCCCTGAACGCCGAGGACGCGGGCACGAAGGCTTTGCGGCAGCTGCGCCCCGAACACAGCCACGGCGGCGCCGAAGAGCGCCAGGATCAGGACCCAGAGGAGCATCGACCCCTCGTGGTTCCCCCAAACCCCCGTCACCTTGTAGAGCATCGGCTTGGCCGTATGCGAGTTCAGCGTCACCAGCCGCACGGAGAAGTCCGAGGTGACGAAGGCATAGGTCAGAGCGGCGAAGGAGAAGCCGACGAGCAGGACCTGCGCCTTGGAGGCCGGCTCGGCCACGGCCATCCAGCCGAGCCAGCCGCGCTGCGCCCCCACGAGTGGCAATACGGTCTGAACGATCGCGATAGCGAAGGCCAGGATGAGGGCAAAGTGTCCGAGTTCGACGATCATGGATGGGACCTTATGCGTCCCCCCGTCATGCGGCAATGCCGGGCCGTTGCGACGGCCCGCCGCAATCAGGCCGCGATCGCCACCCCTGCCGCGACGGAGGCGACGATCATCGCGGGCCAGACCAGCCCGGCGCGGCGCATGCCGCTGGAGTTCTGGATCACCGCGATGTGCAGCGCCCCGCCCACGATGTAGATCGAGACCACCAGGAACACCGACGGATCCTGCTCGATCCAGAGGGCTTTCCCCGGCATCCCGGTCGAGAACCACCATACCGAAAGCGCCGCCTGGCCCGCCCAGCTGAGCGCCATTCCGAGCGCCAGCGGCGTCGCCCGCACATACCAGAGCCACAGGAACGTGGCGCAGTTGGCGGCCGCGATCAGCGTCGTCGCGGCGAATCCGATCGCCGCCGAGACGCGGAACGACAAGAGTTCGGCCGTGACGTAGAAGGCCGCCCACAGCAGGAGGGCGATGACCAGCGCCTGTCTCATTTCCTGAGCATCTCCTTGACCGCCCGATCGAGCCTGTCGGCCGCGACCTGATGGCGGCGCTGCGCCTCCTCGAGGCGTTCGTGGCTGAAGAAATCCCGGATCCGCCGCCAGAGTTTCCCGATCCGCATCGACCTACCGGGTCAGGCGTTCGCGGATCATCGTCGTCATCTCGACGAGTATCTCGGTGTTCTTGTGCAGGAGCTGGCGGAGCGCCTGCTCCTTCTGGACGTCCCGCCAGAGGAGATAGAAGACGAGCAGGACCCAGGGGCCGTTCTCGGCGAGGATGCGCGTCAGGAGTTGCTCGGTCACGATGCGCCGGCGCCCCGACGGCCGGCCCGTGCAATCCGATGTGAAACTGCAGTCGCGCCAGGCGGCATCATGCTGGGGTCTCGGGTGTTCTTGGAGGCGAGCCCGAGACTGCGTCCGCCGAAGTTAAGGCGCGGGTAACTAGCCGTTCGGCTCCTCGTCGAAGTGACGGTAGACGCCCTGCTCCTTGAGGGCGTCGACCACTTCCTTGGGCATGTAGCTCTCGTCGTGCTTGGCGAGGATCTCCGACGCCTCGAAGGTGCCGTCGACGTAGCGACCGGTGCCGACCATCCCCTCGCCCTCGCCGAAGAGGTCGGGCAGGACACCGGTGTAGCTCACCGGAACGCTCGCCGCGCCGTCGGTGACGCTGAAGGTGATGGTCTCGCCCCGGCCGCGGACGAGGCTGCCCTCCTGCACCAGGCCGCCGATGCGGAACACTTCGGTCGGGGCCGGCGGCGCCTCGGCGATCTGGCTCGGGCTGCGGAAGAAATTGATGCCGTCGCGCATGGCGTAGCCGATGATCGCGGTCGACAACGCCAGCGCCACGGCCGCCAGCACGATGACCTGTATGCGGCGCTTCTTCTTCAGCGTCTTCATGGAAACACCCCCGGCCCGGTCAGCCCCGTGGCCTCGTCCAGCCCCAGCATGAGATTGGCGTTCTGTAGCGCCTGACCAGACGATCCCTTGGTCAAATTGTCGAGCGCGGCGACGATGGTCGCGCGCCCCGGCACGCGGTCGCCCGCGACGCCGATGTGGCAGTAGTTCGAGCCGCGGATGGCGCGTGTCGACGGCAGGTCGCCGAACGGCAGGACCCGGACGAAGCGCTCGGCTGCATAGGCCTCGGTCAGAGCCCCGTGCACGGCCTCCGGCGCACCGTCGACGTAGACCGTGCCGAGGATGCCGCGGTTCGCCGGGATGAGGTGCGGGGTGAACACCACCCGCACCTCGCGGCCGGCGATCCGGCCGAACTCCTGGTCGAACTCTCCGAGGTGGCGGTGCGTCCCGCCCGCCGCGTAGGGATGGCACCCCTCCGACAGCTCCGCGTGCAAAAGCGGCTCGCGCAGGCTGCGCCCGGCCCCGGAAACGCCGGTCTTGAGGTCGATGACGATCCGGTCGGGATCGATCACGCCGGCCGCGAGCGGCGGGCCCACCGCATAGATCCCGGTCGCGGCGTTGCAGCCGGTGCAGGCGATGAGCCGCGCCGGACGGATCTCGTCGCGGTAGAACTCGGTCAGGCCGTAGACCGCTTCCTCCTGCAGATGCAGCGCCACGTGTTCCTTGCCGTACCAGCGGTGATACGCCGCCGGGTCACGCAGCCGGAAGTCGGCCGAGAGGTCGACGATGCGCGGCCCGCGCGGCAGGTCGCGGATCACCTCCTGGCTGGTGCCGTGCGGCAAGGCGCAGAAGACGAGATCGACGGAGGCGAAGTCGACCGCGTCCACGCGCACGAGGTCGGGCAGATCGAGATGGCCGAGATGCGGGAACACCGCGCCGAGCGGCTGTCCGGCCTTGCGGTCGGCGGACAGCGCCACGATGCGCAGATCGGGATGCGTGGCGATCAGCCGGACCAGCTCGGCACCGGTGTAGCCGCTCGCCCCCAGGATGGCGACGTCGTAAGGCATGTTCAGGGTCCTCAGATACGGAAGACGGGGCCTTGCCGCAATCAGGCGGCGTGGAACTCGACCCGTCTTCGGAGGAACTGCGTCGCCCGGTCCGAGACGCGGCGCGGATCGCCGGTCGTCAGGCACATCGGGACTGCCCCCTGTCCCAGCATGTCGGGGTGCCGCTCGAGGTAGTCGGCGAGGCTCGCCGCGACGAGCTCGGGCTGGCTGAACACCTTGACGTCGGGCCCGAGCGCATCTTGGAAGACCTCCTGCACGATCGGATAGTGCGTGCAGCCGAGGACCGCGGCGTCGGGGTCGGGCATCTTGCGTCTCAGCGCGTCGACGTGACTCCGCACCAGCGCCTCGGCGAGGATCATGTCCCCCTCCTCGATGGCATCGACGACGCCGCCGCAGGCCTGCGCCTCGACGTCGACGCCGATGGCGCGGAAGGCGAGCTCGCGCTGGAAGGCGCGGCTGCGCACCGTCGCCGGCGTCGCGAAGAGCGCCACGTGCTTCACCGCCACTTCGCGCGGCGGGCTGTTGTCGCCCCATTGACGCTCGGTCAGGGCCTCGATCAGCGGCACGAAGACGCCGAGCACCCGCTTTCCCTCGGGCACCCAGCTTTCCTGCATGCGCCTGAGCGCCACGGCGCTCGCGGTGTTGCAGGCGAGGATGGCAAGGTCGCAGCCGGCCTGCCACAGGCGCTCGACCCCGTGCGTCGTCAGGTCGAAGACGTCGTCCGGCTGACGCGTGCCGTAGGGCGTGTGCGCGTTGTCGCCGTAGTACACGACGGGCACCTCCGGCAGTCGCTTCACGACTGCGTCGAGAACCGTGAGACCGCCCAGCCCCGAGTCGAATACGCCGACGGCCATGCCCTCAGATCCTGTGCCGTTCCTCGAACTCGAAGCCGTAGCCCGGGTCGGGCAGCGGCTTCGGCGACAGGGCATAGGTCCGGCGCCTGAGGAAGTCCATCATCGCCTTCGGATCGTCCCGGTACGCCGCCAGCTCGGCCGAAGGGATCTGCCGGCCCACGGCGATGCGGACCGGCGCCCGCGCCCGGGCCCGGAACTCGCGCATCAAAAGCGCCATGCGCAACGTGCTGTGCAGGTGGCTCGCGATCTGAAACAGGCGCGAATTGGCGCCGTCGAAGTAGACCGGGACCACCGCCGCGCCCGACCGCGAGATCATCTTGGCGGTGAAGCTGCGCCAGCCCGGATCCATCGCGCGGCCGAACGGCTTCGGCGCCGTCGACACCGTGCCGCCCGGGAAGATGCCGATGGCGCCACCCTCGGCGAGGTGCCGCAGCGCCGCCTTCCGCGTCTCGATGTTGCCGCGCACCGCCGCGTCGGTGTCGGCGAAGTCGATGGGCAGAACCACCTGATCGAGCTCGGCCGCCTTGCGGAAGACCGTATGGGCGAGAATGCGGAAGTCGGGTCCGCGCACATGCGCAAGGAGCCACCCCATCACCAGCCCGTCGAGAATGCCGTAGGGATGGTTCGACACGACCACGAGGGGCCCCTCGCGCGGCACGTGGTCGAGACTGCCGGACACGACCTCGAGACGGACCCCCATGCGCGAGATCATCACGTCCCAGAAGGTCCGACCGGCGAGCAGGTCGTCCTCGTAGCCGCGGGCACGGCGGACGAGCCCGAGGCGCCCGGTCGCGTTCTCGACGGCACGGATCACGGCACGCCCACCGCGGGTATGCGCCGCCGTCGCGTAGGAAAGGTCGCGGGCCGAAAGCCGGGGGTCTTGAGGCGCGATCATTCGCGACGGTTTTACGCGGCGTATATGACCGTTCTCTGACGATCTACTCCGCCGCGCGGGCAAACGCCGGCCCGCCCGCGCGGAACGCGGCGAGAAGGTCCTGCCGCCGCCTAGCGGCCGTCTCCGCATTTGCCGCCTTGACCGGACCGAAACCGCGGATCGAAAGAGGCAACTCGGCGAGCGATACGGCGATCTCCCTCGTCTGCGGCGTGACGTCATCCAGAACCTCGGCGAGATCGGTCTCGTACTGCCTGATCAACGCCCGCTCCATCCGTCGCTCCGCGCTATGGCCGAAAGGGTCGAACCAGGTGCCGCGCAGGACCTTTGCCTTGGCAAGAAGCGGGTATGCGCGCTCGATCCAGGCGCCGAACCGGCGCTTCCGCGGCCGTCCGTCGGCGCCCTCGCGCGAAAGGACGGGCGGCGCGAGGTGATAGGTGAGCCTGAGGTCGCCCGCGAACGTCTCTTCGGCCTTCGCGCGCGTTTGCCGGAGCAGCCGGGCCACCTCGTACTCGTCCTTGTAGGCGAGAAGCTTGTGATAGCCGAGCGCCACCGCCTCGCGAAGCCGCGGATCCTCAGGCCTGTCGACGAGCCTGCGGTACCGCCTCGCGAGCCGGCGGCCCTGATAGTCCCGCAGGTGCCGCTCGCGGAAGGCGATCCGGTCCTCCAGCGTCTTCGGCAGCTCGACCACCTTCGGTTCGATGAGGCGCCCCGCCTCCTCGGGGCGAAGGGCCGCCCAGCGCCCGATCTCGAACGCCCGGCGGTTCGCGTCCACCGCCGCGCCGTTCAGCTCGATCGCCTCCAGGATCGCCGCATGGGTAATCGGGATCAGGCCCTTCTGCCACGCGGCGCCGAACACCATCATGTTCGAGTAGATCGAGTCGCTCATGACCACCCTTGCCAGCTCGCTCGCGTCGAAGATTGTCAGGCGATCCTTCAGCCGCCGCTCGAGCGACAGCTGGAGCTCCTCGGACGGAATGCGGAACTCGGTGTTCCGCGTGAAGTCGCCGGTGACGATCTCGTGGCTGTTGACCACGCCGCCGGTCTTGCCCGGGCGCATCAGGCCCAGCGTCCGGCCGCCAGCGCTGACCACGAGGTCGCCGCCGATCAGCGCGTCGCATTCGCCCGTGGCGACGCGGATGGCGCTGATGTCCGCGGGCTTGGCGGCGATGCGGCAGTGGATGTGCACCGCGCCGCCCTTCTGCGCCAGGCCCGCCATCTCCATCATCCCGGCGCCCTTGCCGTCCAGATGCGCGGCCATCGCCAGGACGGCGCCGATGGTCACGACACCGGTGCCGCCGACGCCGGTGATGACGACGTTGTGTGTGCCCTCGATCGTCGGCAGGTCGGGGGAGGGCAGATGCCCGACGTCGAGTTCGACCGTGGCCTCGCGCCGCATCTGCGCCCCCTCGACCGTGACGAAGGACGGGCAGAAGCCCTTGAGGCACGAATAGTCCTTGTTGCAGGCCGACTGGTCGATGGCGCGCTTGCGCCCGAGCTCGGTCTCGACGGGAACGATGGCCACGCAGTTCGACTGCACGCCGCAATCGCCGCAGCCCTCGCAGACGTCGGTGTTGATGAACACCCGCGTGTCGGGGTCCGGGAACGTCCCGCGCTTGCGCCGGCGTCGCTTCTCGGCGGCGCAGGTCTGGATGTAGACGATGGCCGAGACGCCCTCGACCCCGCGCATTCGCTCCTGCACGGTCTCGAGGTCGGCGCGTTCGTGCCAGGAGACGCCGTTCGGGAAGCCGCCGCGAACCGGCTCCTCCTTGTCGTCGTAGACGATGGCGACATCGCGGACGCCCATGGCGATGAGCTCCCGCGCGATCTGGTCGGGGCCGAGGTCGCCCTCGTTCTTCTGCCCGCCGGTCATCGCCACGGCGTCGTTGTAGAGGATCTTGTAGGTGATGTTGGTCCCGGCGGCGAGCGCCGCGCGGATCGCCTGCACGCCCGAGTGGTTGTAGGTGCCGTCGCCGAGGTTCTGGAACACGTGC
>CAYMRW010000132.1:0-6601 GCA_964392825.1 uncultured Rhodobacterales bacterium | reverse complement strand
GCTCGTTCTCGCGGTCGGCGGCGAAGAAGAACTGCTTGAGGTCGTTGCCGCCGATTGAGACGAAGTCGGCAAGCTCGAAGAACTGCCGCGGCGCGAAGGCGAGGCTCGGCGTCTCGAGCATCGCGCCGATCTCGGTCCGCTCGGGCAGGACATGGCCGAGCTTGCGCTCGCGCTCGAGCTCGTCGAGCATGTGCTGGCGCGCCTCGCGGAACTCGTCGGTCTGCGCGACGAAGGGGAACTCGACCGTCAGCGGCCGGCCGGCGGCGGCGCGGATCAGCGCCTGCAGCTGCATGCGCATCACGCCCTTCTTGTCGAGCGCCACTCGGATCGCGCGCCAGCCCATCGCCGGATTGGGCTCGTCCTGCCGCTTCATGTAGGGCAGGACCTTGTCCGAGCCGATGTCGAGCGTCCGGAACACCACCCGCTTACCGTGTGCTGCGTCGAGCACGCGGGAGTAGAGGGCCGCGAGCTCGCCCCGCTTCGGCACCGAGTTGCGTGTCAGGAACTGCAGCTCCGTCCGGAAGAGGCCGACCCCTTCCGCGCCCGAACCCTCCAGCGACGGCAGATCGGCCATGATCCCGGCGTTCATGTGCAGCTCGACCACGGTGCCGCAGAGCGCCCGAGCCGGCTTGTCGCGGAGGCCCGCATAGCGCTTCTGCGCCGCCGCCTTCATCTGCAGCTTGTCGTCGAAGGACGCCCGCACGGTCTCGTCGGGGCGCAGGTGCACGATCCCCTGATCGCCGTCGACCGCGACCACGTCGCCGTTCAACGCCTCCGCCGTGATGCCCTGCGTGCCCAGCACGAGCGGAATTGCCCAGGCTCGCGCGACGATGGTGGCGTGGCTGCCGACCGACCCCTCCTCGAGCACCACGCCCCTGAGTTTCCGTCCGTAGTCGAGGAGGTCTCCCGGTCCGATGTTGCGGGCGACGAGGATCGGGTCGGGCGGCATCTCGGCGCCCGTCTCCTGCCCCTGGCCCGTCAGGATGCGCAGGAGCCGGTTCGACAGGTCATCTAGGTCCTGCAGCCGATCGCGCAGATAGGCGTCGGGAACCCGCTGCATCCGCGCCCGCGCCGTCGACTGTTCCTTCTCGACCGCCGCCTCGGCCGACAGACCGGCGCGCACGTCCTCCTCCATCCGCCGCAGCCAGCTCCGCGAATGGGCGAACATCCGGTACGCCTCCAGCACCTCGCGCTGCTCGATCTCGACGGCGGGGACGTCGGTCATCATCAGGTCCAGCGCCTCGCGCAGCTGCACGACGGCGCCGCGCAGGCGCACGAGCTCGCGCTCGATGTCGTCGGCGATAGGGTTCGTCACCAGAACCCGCGGCTCGTGCAGCCAGACGCTGCCGACGGCTGTCCCCTCCTGCCCGACGACGCCGCGGAACATGGCGGGCTGCTTGTGCCGGGCCCTCAGCGCCTCGCCCTCGCCGGTGAAGGCACCGAGCTCGGTCATCTCGGCGAGCACCATGGCCACGACCTCGAGCGCGTAGACCGCGTCCTCGCTGAACTCACGCGCCTCGCGCGACTGCACGACGAGGACGCCGAGACGCTCGCCCAGACGCTGGATCGGCACGCCGAGGAACGACGAGAACCGCTCCTCCCCGGTCTCGGGCATGAAACGGAAGCCGCGCTCGCCGGGCGCGTTCGGCGTGTTGATCGGGCGTCCGCCGTGGGCCACGCGGCCGACCAGGCCCTCGCCGAGGCGCATCCGGGTCTGGTGCACCGCCTCGGCCTTCAGGCCCCGCGTCGCGCAGAGCTCCAAGGTCTCGGGGTCGCGGAAGAGGTAGATCGAGCACACCTCGGCTGCCATCGAGCAGGCGATGATCTCGGTGATCCGATCCAGCCGCTCCTGTCCGGCGCCGTCGTTGGCCAGCGCCTCGCGCAGCCGGACGAGCAGCTTGCGGCTCTCGCTCTCTGTCGTCTCAGCCATCATCCCCGCTCGTGCGCGTCAGGCCGCCCGCTCGAGCCCGAAGGTATCATGCAGCGCCTGCACCGCGAGTTCCATGTACTTGCGGTCGATCAGCACGCTGATCTTGATCTCCGAGGTTGTGATGATGCGGATGTTGATGCCCTCGTCGCGCAGCGCGCGGAACATCGCCGCGGCGACGCCGGACTGGCTGCGCATGCCGATGCCGACGACCGAGACCTTGGCGACGTTGGTGTCGGCCTCGAGCGCGTCGAAGCCGATCTCGCCACGGTCCTTGGCCGCCCGCATGGCGGCTTCGGCGCGGGCGACGTCGCCGACGGGGCAGGTGAAGGTCATGTCGGTTCGCCCCTCCTCCGACACGTTCTGCACGATCATGTCGACGTTGACGCCCGCCTCGGCGAGGGGCCCGAAGATCGCCGCGGCGACGCCGGGGCGGTCGGCGACCGAGGTCAGCGTCAGCTTGGCCTCGTCGCGGCTGTAGGTGACGCCGGCTACCGGTCTCGATTCCACGATGTCCTCCTCGGCACAGACGAGCGTGCCCGCATGTTCGTCGTCGTCCTCGAAGCTCGACAGGACCCTCAGCCACACGCCGTAGCGCATGGCAAGCTCGACCGAGCGGGTCTGCAGCACCTTGGCGCCGAGGCTCGCGAGCTCCAGCATCTCCTCGAACGCGATCCGGCTCAGCTTGCGCGCCTTGGGGCTGATCCGCGGGTCGGTCGTGTAGATGCCGTCGACGTCGGTGTAGATGTCGCACCGCTCCGCCCCGAAGGCCGCGGCGAACGCCACCGCCGTGGTGTCCGAGCCGCCGCGGCCGAGCGTCGTGATCCGCCCCTCGGGGCTGATCCCCTGGAAGCCCGCGACGACGGCGACGCGCATGCCGTCGCGAAAGCGGCCGTCGATGGCCGCGGTCGGGATCTCGACGATCCGCGCCGCGCCGTGCGCCGACGTGGTCCGGAGCGGCACCTGCCAGCCCTGCCAGGACCGCGCCGGCACGTCCATCTCCTGCAGCGTCAGCGCCATCAGGCCGGCGGTGACGTTCTCGCCCGACGAGACCACCGCGTCGTACTCACGCGCGTCGAAGAGGGGCGAGGTCTCCTCGACCTGGGTCACCAGCTCGTTGGTGCGGCCGGCCATGGCGCTGACGATGACGATGACGTCGTGTCCCGCCGCCACCTCGCGCCCGACGCGCTTGGCCGCCCGGCGGATCCGGTCGAGCGTCGCCACCGACGTGCCGCCGAATTTCATCACCAGAAGCGGCATCGCCGTTCCCCGAGCGTTGACCCGAGGGCGCTCTCTAGAGACGCCGCCGGGACGGAGCAAGGGTCGCGACCTCCGGCTTCGCTCAGACCGGGTGCGCCCGCCCGTCCCAGGTCAGGAACGCCCCGGTCGTGTCGAGGGTAAGCTCCTCGAACCGTTGCGCCAGCCCTTCCGCCGACTCCTCGGGCGAGATCTCGGCCGAGCCGCCCGCCATGTCGGTTCGCACCCAGCCCGGGTGATAGATGCCGACGGCGATGCGCGGCGAGAGTTCGGCGGCGAGGTTCAGCCCGACATTGATCGCCGCCGCCTTCGAGGCGCGATAGGCATACCCCGTCCCCGATGCCCTCGCGCTCGAGCCGAGCTGGCTCGTAATGATCGCGACGCGCGGCCGCTTGCCCCGGCGCAGTGCCGGCATAAGGGCCTGGACGGTCAGGAAGACGCCGGTCACGTTGACCGCCAGCGTCTCCTCCCAGACCGCGGCGTCGTAGTCGCCAAGGCGGTCTCCGCGGTCGAGGAACACGCCCGCGTTGCAGACAAGGATCTCGACGCCGCGGTCGCCGATCTCCCTGGCCATCGCCTCCAGATCCTCGGCGTCGGTCACGTCGAGGCGCAGCCACTCGCCGCCGCCGGGCGGATCGCCCCGGCACGTCCCGATCACGGCCGTCCCGCGCGCGCTGTAGAGATCGAAGAGGGCGCGGCCGATGCCGCGGCTCGCGCCGGTGACGAGGACGGTCATCAGTTCGTCTTGCGCGGCGCCACGAAGGGCAGGGGGGCGACCGGCACGCCGTCCTCGACGAGCTTGCGCGCCTCGTCCGCCTTCGCCTCGCCCCAGATCGACCGCTTCGGGGCGGCGCCGTCGTGCATGTCGCGGGCCACCGTGGCGAAGCGGTCGCCCACGTACTCGCTGTTCTTCTCGACCATCTCCCTGAGCGCCCGCACCACCTGTGTCGGGGTCGGCCCCTTCGGCTGTTTCGTCGCGCCCACGCGGGGCGCCATCAGCGCCTTGGCCACCTCGCCGCTGCCGCATTCGGGACAGGCGAGATCGCCGCGCTCGACCAGCGTCTCGAACGCCGCGGCCGAACGGAACCAGCTTTCGAACTCATGGTCCTCGCCGCAGCGAAGGCTGTAACGGATCACGGTCGCACCACCCTTCCCAGAGCGCACGATCTATTCGCGCGGGGGCATCATGCAAGCGCGCGCCTCAACGTCACCTTACCGCAGTTGATCGGATCCGGGGGCGGGATACGTCCCGTCACATGAAACAGACCCTCCTGCGTTCGGTCCTCGTGCTCGCGGCGGCGCTTGCGGCCCTCCCGGCCGCGGCCGCGGGCTTCGTCTTCGCCTCGATCGACGGCGGCGACATCGTGCTCGACGACCTGCGCGGGCAGCCCGTGCTCGTCGTCAACACCGCCTCGCTCTGCGCCTTCACCCCGCAGTACGAGGGGCTGCAGGCACTCTACGACACCCACCGCGACGACGGCCTCGTGGTTCTCGCCGTTCCCTCCGACAGCTTCCGGCAGGAGCTGGGCGACGAGGCCGAGGTCAAGGAGTTCTGCGAGCTGACCTACGGCCTCGACCTGCCGATGACCGAGATCACGCCCGTCCGCGGCCCCGACGCCCACCCGTTCTACGCCTGGCTCGAGGACCAGGGCGTCACCCTCCGCTGGAACTTCCACAAGGTTCTGATCGGCCCGGATGGCGAAGTCCTGGGCGACTGGGGCTCGACCACGCGCCCCTCCTCCCGCGCGCTCACGCAGGCGATCGAAGCCGCCCTTCGGTGACGACGCCGCTGTTCATCGGCTCGGAGATCTACCGCACCTCGAGCTACGGCGCCTGGCACCCGTTGCGCATCCCGCGCGTCTCGACCGTCATCGACCTCTCCCGCGCGCTCGGCTGGCTGCCGGCTGGGCGCTACGTCAACAGCCCCCGCTCCAAGCCCGCGGCGCTCCAAGTCTTCCACACGCCCGCCTATGTCGCGGCGCTGCAGCGGGCCGAGGCGCAGGGCGACGTCGACGAGGCCACGCGCCGCCGCCACAACATCGGCACCACCTCGAACCCCGTCTTCCCCGAGATCTACCGCCGCCCCGCCACCGCCGCCGGCGGCTCGATCCTCGCGGGCGAGCTCCTGCGCCATCCGGGCCGCATCTACAATCCGGCGGGCGGCACGCATCACGGCATGCCCGACCAGGCGAGTGGCTTCTGCTATCTCAACGATCCGGTCCTGGCGCTCCTCTCGCTCCGGCGCGCCGGCGTCCGCCGCATCGCCTATGTCGATCTCGACGCGCATCACGGCGACGGCGTCGAGTACGCGTTCGCGCAGGATCCCGACATGCTGCTCGTCTCGGTGCACGAGGAGCGGCGCTGGCCCTTCACCGGGGCGATGGGCGACCGCGGCGCGGGCCAGGTCTGGAACCTGCCGGTACCCCGCGACTTCAACGACACCGAGATGCGCGCGGTCCTTCACGAGCTGATCCTGCCCCGCGTCGCCGAGCACCGGGCGGAGGCGCTGGTGATCCAGTGCGGCGCCGACGCCTCGGCCGACGACCCGCTGTCGCGGCTGGCGCTGTCGAACGGCGCGCTCTGGGACGCGGTGGCGGCGCTGATGCCGCTTTCCCCCCGCGTCCTCGCGCTCGGCGGCGGCGGCTACAACCCGTGGTCCGTAGGCCGCCTCTGGACCGGCGTCTGGGCCACCGTCGCCGGCCAGGCAATTCCCGACCGCCTGCCGCAGGCGGCCGAGGCCGTCCTCCGCGGGCTCAGGTGGGAGGGCAGCGTCCGCGGCAAGAACCCGCCCGACCGCTGGTTCACCACTCTCCGCGACCCTCCGCGCGAGGGGTCCCTCCGTCCCGAGATCCGCGACCGTCTCGCCATGCACGCCGCCCGCGCCCGCGCCTGGGTCTGAGCTGCCCCCTACTGCGGCAGGAGCGGCCGGGCCGACGGGCTGCGGCCGGCGCGCGCCACCATCATCAGCTCGCCGACGTTCTCGGCGGTGATGTAGCCCGCGAGCGTGCCGTCGGCGTGGACAGCGCCCACCGCCGGCGCCGCGCCGCCCTGCAGGTGCCTCAGCGCCTCCTCGAGCCGCGTGCGCACCGGCACCTGCGGGATGTCGCGATGCATGACCTCTAGAACGGGCGTGGCCCCGCCCGAGCGGCTCAGCGCCTGAATGATGGCGTTGCGGGTCAGCACGCCGCGCAGGCGCCCGGTGCCGTCCACCACCGGGAACTCGTGCTGCGTCGTGCGGAGAAGGCACTTCACCCCGTCGTCCACCGTCGCATCGGTACCGAGCGACTCGAACCGCGTGATCATCGCGTCGCGGACGCCCAGCCGGCGCGACACGTCGACGAGGTCGGTCGACTGCGCCTCGGCGCTCGCCGCGATGTAGACGAAGATGGCGATGAAGATGAGGAGCGGATTGCCCAT
>CAYMRW010000131.1:0-6629 GCA_964392825.1 uncultured Rhodobacterales bacterium | reverse complement strand
GGGCCCCGGGGCGCACGCGACGGTCACCGGCGCCGGCATGCGGGAGTGGCGCCCCTCCGGCCCGCATGGCCTGCGCTTCGGTCCCGCGCCCCTCGCGACGCCGCGTGCAGGGAGCCGATGATCGAGAGCCTCATCTACCTCGCGGGAGAGTTGGGCAGGGGCGGCGGTCTCCGCGGCGGCGCGGCCGGGATCGACGCCCGGGGCCATCGGCGGATCGCCGGGGCGGCGCCGGGCGGCCGTGGCTGAACGGGTCTGCGTGGCGGTTGTCGCCGGCGCCTACGGCGTCCGCGGCGACGTCCGGCTGAAGAGCTTCACCGCCGAGCCCGGGGCGATCGCCGACTACGCGCCGGTCGAGGACGAGGCCGGCCGCCTCTACGACGTCGTGCTCGGGGCTCCGGTCAAGGGCGGCTTCGCCGCCCGCCTCGCGGGCGTCTCCACCAAGGAGGCGGCGGACGCGCTCAAGGGGGTCCGACTCTACGTCCCGCGGCAGCGGCTGCCGTCGCTGTCGGACGACGAGTTCTACCATGCCGATCTGATCGGGCTCGAGGTCGTGGATACAGGCGGGGCGGTCCTCGGCCGGGTTCGGGCGGTGCTCGACCACGGCGCCGGCGACCTTCTCGAGATCGCCGGAGAGGGCCGGCCGCGCAGCATCCTTCTACCATTCACCCGGGCTTCCGTGCCCACCGTCGACCTCGCCGCAGGAAGGATCGTGGCGGATCCGCCGAACGGCCTTCTCGACTGACGGAACGCCGGGGGCGCCAGGTGCGTTCGAACCGAAACGAAGGGGACGCACCTAATGCTCGAACTGATCCTCATACTTCTCGCCGTGGCCGCCATCGCCGCGCTCCTCGGCTTCGGGCGCGTCTCGGGCGCAGCGCTGACCGGCGCCAAGATCCTGATCGGCGTCGCGCTCGTCGTGTTCCTCCTCGTGCTTCTCGGGATCATCGCCATCGCCTGATGGACGCGGGGTCCGCTCCGCGCTAGCCCCGCACGCATGACCGGCCCGCCGAAGTCCCACGGGCGCCTTGCGATCCGCCCGTCCACCCGTCCGCGCGCGCTTGCGCCCGAGATCGCCGGGGCGTGGACCGCGCAGGTGGTGACCCTCTTCCCCGACGTGTTTCCGGGCGTCCTTGGGTCATCGCTCGTCGGCAAGGCGCTCGACGCGGGGCTCTGGCGCCTCGAGGTCACCGATCTCCGGCGGTTCGGCGAAGGGCGACACCGGCAGGTCGACGACACGCCCGCGGGCGGCGGTGCAGGGATGGTGCTGCGCCCCGACGTCGTCGCCGCGGCGCTCGACGCTGCAGGCGGGCAGGGGGACTGGCCCGTCATCTACCTGTCGCCCCGCGGGAATCCGTTCGATCAGGCGATGGCGCGGCGCCTGGCGGCGGCCGAGGGCGTGACGCTTCTCTGCGGGCGGTTCGAGGGGGTCGACCAGCGGGTGCTTGACGCGCGCGGCGTGCGCGAGGTGTCGATCGGCGACTACGTCCTCTCGGGTGGCGAGATCGCGGCGCAAGCCTTGATCGACGCGACCGTGCGCCTTATACCCCGCGTGCTCGGGAATCAGGCATCGGTCGAGGACGAGAGTTTCTCGCACGGGTTGCTCGAGGCCCCGCACTACACGAGACCCGCGCTCTGGGAAGGCCGCGCGATCCCCGACATTCTCCTGTCGGGTCATCACGCGAAGATCGCCGACTGGAGACGGGAGGAGGCCGAGAGGCTGACTAAGGAACGCCGCCCCGACCTCTGGCGGGCCCATCTCGACCGGCAGGGACGAGATCGCCGCGACGGAGACTAGAGCTCTCGGGCAGCCCCACCTTCGCGGAGTCCAACCGCGAGCACGAGAAGGAGGCGCCGATGAACCTCATCGCGCAACTCGAGTCAGAGCAGGTCGCGGCTCTGGCCAAGGACATTCCCGACTTCAAGGCCGGCGACACCATCCGCGTCGGCTACAAGGTGACCGAGGGCACCCGCACCCGGGTGCAGAACTACGAGGGCGTGTGCATCGCGCGCAAGCACGGCGAGGGCATCGCCGGGTCGTTCACCGTCCGCAAGATCTCGTTCGGCGAGGGCGTCGAGCGGGTGTTCCCGCTGCACTCGACCAACATCGATTCGATCACCGTCGTCCGCCGCGGCCGCGTGCGCCGCGCCAAGCTCTACTACCTGCGGTCGCGCCGTGGCAAGTCGGCCCGGATCGCCGAGGACACCAACTACAAGCCCAAGCGCCAGACGGAGGCCGCGGAATGAAGTCCGATACGCATCCCGACTACCATGTCATCGACGTCAAGCTGGTGAACGGCGACGTCGTGCAGATGAAGTCGACCTGGGGTCAGGAGGGCGGACAGCTGTCGCTCGACATCGATCCGTCGGTGCACCCGGCCTGGACCGGCGGCAGCACGCGCCTGATGGACACCGGCGGCCGCGTCTCGAAGTTCAAGAAAAAGTACGAGGGACTGGGCTTCTAGGGCCGGACGCAGTCTCGAAGACCGCGAGGGGCGCGTTCCGCGAGGGATGCGCCCCTTCCCTTTTGCGCGACGGCCCTATTCCGCGGCCTGGCGCGTCGAAGAGCGCTCGGCCATGTAGGCCTCGAGCGCGTCGGCCCCGGTCTGCGGAATGCGCAGGCCGAGCTTCGAGCGGCGCCAGAGGACGTCATCGGCGCTCCGCGCGTACTCCCGGTCCATGAGCCAATCGACCTCTCGGGCCGTCAGGGTGGCCCCGAAGTCGCTCCCGAGGTCGTCGGCCGAGCGGGCGTCGCCGAGAACGCGCCACGCATCGGTGCCGTAGGCGCGAACGAGCCGCCGCGCCCAGAACGGCGTCAGGAACGGATACTCGCTCGCGAGGCGGTCGATGAGACGTGGCACCTCGCGGACGCCGAAATCGCCGCCGGGCAAGGCCGCGCCCGCGGTCCAGGGACCGCGCATGCCGGGGAAGGCCGGGCCAATCTTGCGCAGGGCGCTTTCGGCGAGACGGCGATAGGTGGTGATCTTGCCGCCGAACACGTTGAGGAGCGGCGCCCCGGTTTCGTCGAGCGAGAGCACGTAGTCGCGTGTGGCCGCGGTCGCCGACTTGGCGCCGTCGTCGTAGAGCGGCCGCACCCCGGAATAGGTCCAGACCACGTCGTCGGCCGTGACCGGCCGCTCGAAGTAGCGCGAGGCGAAGTCGCAGAGATACGCCTGCTCCTCGGGCGAGCAGCGGGGCTTCTCGTGCACGTCGTCGTGCTCGGCGTCGGTCGTGCCGATCAGCGTGAAATCGGTCTCGTAGGGGATCGCGAAGACGATGCGCCCGTCCGTTCCCTGGAAGAAGTAGCTCTTGTCATGGTCGAAGAGCCGTTTCGTCACGATGTGGCTGCCGCGGACCAGACGAACGCCCTCGGTCGAGTTCAGCCGCATTGTGCCGGTGATCAGCTCGCGCACCCAGGGGCCGCCGGCGTTGACCAAGAACCGTGCCTCGACCACCTCGCTTTGGCCATCCGCGCGATGGAGCTGCACGCGCCAGGTCCGCTCGCCGCGCTCGGCCCCGACAACCTTCGTGCGCGTCATGATCCGGGCACCCCGCGCCTCGGCGTCGCGCGCGTTCAGGACGACGAGCCGGCTGTCCTCGACCCAGCAGTCGGAGTACTCGAACGCGCGGCGGAACTTGGGCTTCAGCGGCTTTCCGGCGGGATCGGAGGCGAGATCGACGGTGCGGGTGCCGGGCAGGATCGCACGCCCGCCGAGATTGTCGTAAAGCGCAAGCCCGAGGCGGATCAGCCAGGCCGGCCGGCGCCCCCTCATCCAAGGCATGACCTTGTTCAGGATTTTCGAGGTCGGCGTCTCGCCCTCGAAACGCATCTCGGGATGAAACGGCAGGACGAAGCGCATCGGCCAGGCGATGTGCGGCATGGCCCGGAGCAGCGTCTCCCGTTCGATGAGACTCTCGCGGACCAGTCGGATCTCGAAGTATTCGAGATATCGCAGGCCGCCGTGAAACAGCTTGGTCGAAGCCGACGATGTCGCCGAGGCGAGGTCGTCCTTCTCCGCGAGCGCCACCGACATGCCCCGGCCCGCCGCGTCGCGCGCGATGCCGGTTCCGTTGATACCGCCGCCGATCACGAACAGGTCGACAGGGTCCGCGTTGCCATCCATGCTTTAAGAAGGTCGCGGCATGGGCGTCGAAGTCAAGGCGCAGTCCCCTGCGGTATCGTCACGGGGCAGCGGCGGGCGCTGGGTCTCGGTCGGCCCGCAGGTGCGCCGCGAAGGCCGGCCCGCACGATTCGGCACGGGCCGCGAAGGACGATTGGAGCGCCATGATCACAGAGAATGCCCGTGTCCTCGTCCGCGACCCGCGCACGGTCGACGTCGCCCGCGCCTATCTGGCGGCGATCGAGGCGCAGGACGTGCATGCGCTCAAGCGCATCGTCGGACGCGATGTCGTGCTTACCCACGCGAACTATCCGCCGGTGAGCGGCCGCGACGAGGCGATCGACATGATCGAGGGGTATCTCGAGATCATCGAGGGGGTCGAGTTCGAGGTGCAGACGCTCCTCGGCGACGAGAACATCGTTCTGATCGAGAAGGTGAACGTGGCCCAGACATCGGACGGCGCCGTCGCCCGAATCCGGGTGGCGACGATCCTCGAGGTCGACGCTGACGACCGCATTTCGGCCATTCGCATCTATGCCGATACCGCCGATCTCTTCCACAGGCCGGACCTGCCCCGCGCCGCGTACTGACCCCGACGGGGCCTGCAGGTCCGGTCTGGCGCAAGGTGCGGTTGCCATCACCCCCGGACGTGACCGAGGGTGAGGGCATGGAGATCGAGGAGAGTGAGATGCGCGAACCCGTGAACGTGCTCCGGCGGGCCCTCATCGCGGCGACGGCCGCCGCGACGCTGGCGATGCCCTGGGGCGTCGCCATGGCGCAGACGCCGCCCGGCGTTCTGGTCGTCGGACAGATCGCCGAGCCGAAGGCGCTCGACCCCGCCGCCGTGACGGCGGTCAACGACTTCCGCATCCTGATGAACGTCTACGACGGGCTCGTCCGCTACGCCGACGGCACGCTAGAGGTCGAGCCGGCGCTGGCGACGGACTGGGAGATCAGCGACGACGGCACCGTCTACAACTTCACCCTGCGCGAGGGCGTGACCTTCCACGACGGCACGCCCTTCGACGCCCAAGCGGTGAAGTTCAACTTCGACCGCATGCTCGACGAGGCGCATCCGTTCCACGACACCGGGCCATTCCCGCTGGCGTTCTTCTTCTCGGCCATCGAGAGCGTCGAGGCCGTCGACCCGCAGACGGTCCGCTTCACCCTATCGGAGCCCTATGCGCCGTTCCTGTCGAACCTCGCCTATCCGACGGGCCTCCTCGTCTCGCCCGCCGCGGTCGAGGAGCACGGGTCCGACTTCGGGCGCAACCCTTCCGGCACGGGCCCCTTCCGCTTCGTCGAATGGCGCCCGAACGAGGCCGTCGTGGTCGAGGGCAATCCGGACTACTGGGACGGTGCGCCCGAACTCGAGGCCGTCGTCTTCCGCCCGATCACCGACGCCAACACCCGGACGGCGGAGATGCTGGCCGGCGGCATCGACCTGATGGTCGAAGTGCCGCCCGTGGCCCTCTCGGAGTTCCAGGGCGGCGGCTTCACCGTGCACGAGCAGGCCGGCCCGCACCTCTGGTTCCTGATCCTCAACACGCGCGAGGGGCCGTTCGCCGACCAGCGCGTGCGCCAGGCCGCGAATTATGCGGTGAACAAGGAGGCGATCGTGAACGACGTGCTCGAGGGCACGGCGGAGGTCGCGGCCGGCCCCACGCCGCCGGCGTTCGCCTGGGCGCACGACGACACGCTCGAGCCCTATCCCCATGACCCCGAGCGGGCGCGCGAGCTTCTGGCCGAAGCGGGCGCCGAGGGGGCGGAACTCACCTTCTACGTAACCGAGGGCGGCTCGGGCATGCTCGATCCCGTCGCCATGGGGACGGCGATCCAGGCGGACCTCGAGGCGGTGGGCTTCGACGTGGCGATCGAGACCTACGAGTGGAACACGTTTCTCGGCGAGGTGAACCCGGGGCTCGAGGGCAAGGCCGACATGGCCGAGATGGCGTGGATGACGAACGACCCCGACACGCTGCCCTATCTCGCGCTGCGGTCCGAGGCGATGCCCGAGAACGGCGGCTTCAACTCGGGCTACTACTCGAACCCCGAGGTCGACGCGTTGCTCGAGCAGGCGCGCGTGGCCACCGACCAGGAGGAGCGGGCGCGGCTCTACAGGGAGATGCAGCAGATCGTGCACGAGGACGCGCCGTGGGTGTTCGTGGCGAACTGGAAGCAGAACGCGGTGACGAACGACCGGGTGGAGGACTTCGAGCTGCAGCCGTCGTTCTTCCTGCTCCTCGGCGACGTGACCAAGAACTGAGGCAGGACCGGCCGGCGGGCGGCCGGTTCGTCTCCACCGGGAGCATTCCGGGAGCAACAAAGGAGGGCGGCGCGTGGCAGGCTACATCCTGAAGCGGCTCCTCTCGGCGATCCCGGTGCTCCTCGGGATCACCGTCATCGTCTTCGCGATCATGGCGCTGATCCCCGGCGATCCGGCGACGGCGATCCTCGGCAGCTACGCGACGCCCGAGAACGTCGAGAAGCTGAACCGCGACCTCGGCCTCG
>CAYMRW010000130.1:0-6630 GCA_964392825.1 uncultured Rhodobacterales bacterium | reverse complement strand
GCGGTCCCAGCGGGCGGCATCGGCGCCGGCTCCGTAGGCCGCATGCAGGAACGCCATCAGCGCGTCCTCGGGCTCGGGCATGGCACCGATGGCGGCGTAGGAGACGAGCGCCATATGCGAGCCGCCGACATCGACCCAGGACGCCGCATCGGGTGCGAGCGGGGCATCGGCGAGGCCGGGCGGCTCGGGCGCGGTATAGCCGTAGAACATCGCCTCGGGCGTCTGCGGGTCGCCCGGCCAGAAGCCGCAGGAGATCACCTCGTGGCTGTAGGCCTCGGCGTCGACGGGGTTGCCGTCGCGTGGCGGCGCGGACCGGCCCGAGAACCGGGTCACGGCGAGATCGAAGCTGTGCCAGTAGAGATGCACGGGCGTCGACTTGCCGAGGAACCGGCCGCGATAGGCCTCGAACACGCCGGCAGTCCAGAGCAGCGCAGCGTACCAGGAGGTGACGGCGTCGGCGTCCCACGCATTTTGGTCCGCATCGTCCGCGAAATCCGGGCGGTCGCCCATGTCGTAGGGGCTTCGCGGCATCGCCACCTCGACGCTCAAGTCGGCGAGCGTCGCCGCGAGCGCCGCGTGGAAGCCCGCGACCGAGAGCCCGGGCAGATCCGTCGCCCGCGCCCGGTCGTCCGAGCGGCGGCCGACGAGGCGGTGGTCGACGAGGTCGAGCGTCAGGTCGAAGGCGCCGCCCGGGATCGGGATCGGCCCCGTCGTCAGCCCGCGGACCGACGGATAGAGGGTCACGTGCCACCAGTGATTCAGCTTGGGATGCAGCGCCATCCGCACCTTCCCCACCATCTGGGCAAAGAGATGCAGCGTGGTCTTGGTTTCCTGCCAGTCGGCGAAACGGGGCAGATCGGGGGGCATCGGGGCCTCGTCGATCGGTGCGTCGCCCCGTCATAGCAGGCTACGCGAACCGCTCAACGGCTTGCTATGGGGCGGACGCGCGGCAAGGATGCCGGCGATGGAGCGCAGACCCAAGACCGCCCCTTGGACGGGTTGACCGGCACGAAGATCCCCGTGGGGGAGGCGGCGGCGGCGTCGTTCGACTGGCTCCAGCGCAACGGTGCCTGGTTCTTCGACGGCCTGTCGGACGCGATGGACGCGCTCATCGAGGCGATTCTCTGGGCGTTCCAGACGCCGCCGCCGCTGATCTGGGTGGCGCTCTTCTGCATACTGACCTGGGTGCTGCAGCGCCGGATCTCGACCGTCGTGCTGGTCGCGCTCGCGTTCCTTTTCGTGCTCAACCAAGATTACTGGGAGGAGACGACGGAGAGCCTGACGCTGGTGCTGTCGTCCTGCCTCGTCTGCATGGCGATCGGGGTGCCCATCGGCATCGCCGCGGCGCACCGCCCCGCGCTCTACGCCTGGATGCGGCCGGTCCTCGACCTGATGCAGACGCTGCCGACCTTCGTCTATTTGATCCCGGCGATCGTGTTCTTCGGCATCGGCATGGTGCCGGGGCTGCTTGCAACCGTGATCTTCGTGCTGCCGGCACCGATCCGCCTCACGCATCTCGGCGTGTCGTCGACGCCGCAGACGCTGCTCGAGGCGGCCGAGGCGTTCGGCGCGACGCCGCGGCAGACGCTGTGGAAGGTCGAACTGCCCTACGCCTTCCCGCAGATCATGGCCGGGCTGAACCAGACCATCATGCTGTCGCTCTCGATGGTGGTGATCGCCGCGCTGGTCGGCGCCGACGGGCTCGGCGTGCCGGTGGTCCGCGCGCTGAACCAGGTCAACACCGCGCTCGGGTTCGAGGCGGGGCTCGTCATCGTCGTCGTCGCCGTGGCGCTCGACCGGATGCTCCGGGTGGAGCGGCGGTGAGCGACGCGGTGGCCTTCGAGAACGTCTCGATCGTCTTCGGCGGGCGGCCGGAGCGGGCGCTGGAGCTTGCCGATGCCGGGGGCGACCGCGAGGGCATCGCGGCCGAGACCGACCAGATCCTCGGCGTCCACGACTGCACGATCGGGGTGCCGGAGGGGGCAATCCTCGTTCTCATGGGGCTCTCCGGCTCGGGCAAGTCGACGCTCCTGCGCGCGGTCAACGGGCTGAACAGGCCCTGTCGCGGGCGCGTCGTCGTGCAGGCGGGAGAGCGGCGGCTCGACGTCACCAACGCCGGCGCCGAGGACCTCCGCCACCTCAGGCGGGAGCGGGTGGCGATGGTGTTCCAGCAGTTCGGCCTGCTGCCCTGGCGCAGCGTCGCCGAAAACGTGGGGCTAGGGCTCGAACTCGCCGGCGTGCCGCGACAGAAGCGGGCCGAACGGGTGGCGCGGCAGCTCGAACTCGTCGGTCTCTCGGACCGCGCCGACGCGCGAGTGGGAGAGCTCTCGGGCGGAATGCAGCAGCGCGTCGGACTCGCCCGCGCCTTCGCGACCGACGCGCCGATCCTGCTCATGGACGAGCCGTTCTCGGCCCTCGACCCGCTGATCCGGGCGCGGCTTCAGGACGAGCTGATGGAGCTACAGGGGCGGCTCCGGCGCACCATCGTCTTCGTCAGCCACGACCTCGACGAGGCGTTCAAGCTTGGCGACCGCATCGCCATCATGGAAGGCGGGCGCATTGTCCAGCACGGAACGCCGCGCGACATCTTCACGAACCCCGCGAACGACTACGTGGCGGACTTCGTCGCCAACATGAACCCGCTGGGCGTGCTCACGGCGCGCGACGTCATGGACGCCGGCACCGACGCGGCCGCGAGCGAGGTCGGGCCCGAGACGCCGCTGCACGATTTGATGGAGCGCCTCGACACCGGGCCGCTCGCCGTCGTCGAGGGGGGGAGGCGGATCGGCGCGGTCACGGCTCGCGGGGTTCTGGCCCGACTGGCCGGCCGGCCCGACCGGACACCCCCGGACGCCGCCCCGCCCGCGTCTCGCGCCACGCGATGAACGACACGGCGGCCACGATGATGGTGCCGCCGGAGAGCACCCAGGGGTCGAGCGCCTCGCCGAACACCGCCCAGCCGAGCAGCGCCGCCCAGACGAGCTGCAGAAGCGTCACCGGCTGCGTCTGGCTGACCGGGGCGGCGCGGAAGGCGAGCGTCATCGTGTAGTGCGCCGCGGTCGCGAGCGTCGCCACGAGGAACAGCCAGGCGAGCTGCACGGGCGTCGGCGTCACCCAGACCGCCGCCGCGAGCGGCGCGAGGCCGATGGTGACGAGTATCGACAGCATGGCGACGACGACGCCGGGGCTCGTCAGATCCGCGGTCCGCTTGGCGATGAGGTACGAGCCCGAGAACGTCACCGCGGTGCCGAGGATCGCCAGGTGCCCGGCCGAGACCTCGCGGAACCCGGGCCGGAGGATCAGGAGCACGCCGACGAAGGCCGTGACGATCGCCACCATCCGCCGGGCCGCGAACCGCTCCCCCAGAAACAGCGCCGCGCCGATGGTGACGAAGACGGGCGAGAGGTAGTTGAGCGCCGTGACCTCGGCGATGGGTATCTGGGTCATGGCGTAGAACCAGAGCGTGACGCCCACCGTGTGAAAGATCCCGCGCAGGACGAAGAGGCGCAGGATTCCCGGTTGGAACGTCATGCCGCGAAGCGCGCCGACGAACGGGACCAAGAAAACGAGACCGAGGACGTAGCGCAGGAACGCGGCCTGCGGCGGGGGCACATCGTCGCCCACGTGCTTCACCACGGCGGTGACGCCGACGAAGAGGATGCCGGTCAGCAGCATCCAGAAAAAGCCGGCGGCGGGGCGGGCGGATTGCATCCCGGCGAGGTGTCACGCCGCCCGGGCCGCGGCAAGCCTCAGCCGACCGCCAGGCGCGCGGCGATGGCCCACATCACGCCGGCGACGCCGAGATCGAGGAGCCGCCATGCGGCCGGCGCCGCGAAGACGGGACGCAGGGTCCGCGCGCCGTAGCCCAGCGTGAAGAAGAACGCGAAGGACGCCGCGACCGCCCCGGCGCCGAAGGCCAGCCGTTCCCCCGGCCACCGCGCCGCGACGGACCCAAGCAGCACTACAGTGTCGAGATAGACGTGCGGGTTGAGCCATGTGAGCGCAAGACAGGTCGCGACGGTCACGCCGAGACCGCGGGCCGCCGTGTCCGCCGCCTCGAGTTGAGCGCCGCCCCGCCAGGCAGACCGGGCCGCGAGCCCGCCATAGATCACGAGGAACGCGACGCCGCCCCAGCGCAGGACCTCCGCCAGGCCGGGCGCCTGGGCCGCGAGAACGCCCATGCCGGCGACGCCCGCGGAAATCAGGATCGCGTCCGAGACCGCGCACGCCAGGCAGACCGCCAGGACATGCTCGCCGCGGAGGCCCTGGCGCAAGACGAAGGCGTTCTGCGCTCCGATGGCGAGGATGAGCGAGAAGCCGAGCGCGAAACCGGCGGCGAAGGCGGACATGGCGCCCCGGACTTCGCTTACCGTGTTTGGACCGGCAAGCGGTTGCCGCCCGGGCGGCGATGCCGGACCCGGGCGGCAATACTGACGAACAGCAAACTCGTTATGCAGGCAGCGTGTTTCAACCCGGGGAATTACGCAAATACGCTTCTACCCCATGGTTAATCCCGCCTGGTTCTCGCGGCGGCCCAATGCGCGAGCATTGCCCGTCGCGGCCCTTTTCGTTCCGGCGAGACAATACCGTCTGCACCAGGCATCGAGCTCGAACGCGCTCAACTCGTAATCGCACATCGCCTGCTCGCAGGTGATCAGGCCGGCCTGCACCGCCTCTGCCACGAGGCGTTTGCGCTGCGGCGTCCAGCGCAGGTTGTTGCCTTCGGGAAGGTCGGCGCGCGACATCGCGCGACCGTCCGGGAGAATGACGACCCGGGGGCCGACGACTTTCTTCAAAAACATGGCCACCCTTCGCAACGAATTACCAGAACACGCGTCGTCGAAAATGGCGGGGCCCGTAATGCGCCCCCGGTCGGCAAATGCGCTCCGCCTCCAATCTGGATTTCCGGACTGACCGGTAAATCCCGCTCCACACACTCCAAGTCCGCCTCCCCCAACCTCGGGAAACTCGTCACACCTCCAGCAATAGGCGGAAAGCCGCCGACGCTTCAACCTGTCGAAAAGTACAGGGTGGCGCTCCGAGGGCGGGTGAACGGTCCCAGGTCGGGACCCGTCAGGCGGAGAGTTCCGCCATCACGTCGTCGGAGACATCGAAGTTCGCGGTGACGGCCTGGATGTCGTCGTCGTCCTCGAGCGCCTCGACGAGGCGCACGAGCTTCTGCGCCGTCTCGAGGTCGAGCTCGGTTGTCGTCTGCGGGCGCCAGACCAGTCGCGTGGTCTCGCTCTCGCCCAGGTTGGCCTCGAGGGACGTGGAAACCGCCGCGAGGTCGGTGTCGGCCGTCCAGATGACGTGGCCGTCCTCGGAGCTCTCTACGTCCTCCGCCCCGGCCTCGATCGCCGCCATCATCACGTCGTCGGCCGATCCCGCGGCAGCGGGGTAGATCACCTGCCCCTTGCGGTCGAACAGGAAGGCCACCGATCCGGTCTCGCCGAGGTTGCCGCCGTGCTTGCCGAACGTGGAGCGGACGGTCGAGGCGGTGCGGTTGCGGTTGTCGGTCATCGCCTCGACGATGACGGCGACGCCACCCGGTCCGTAGCCCTCGTAGCGGATCTCCTCGTAGGTCTCGGCATCGCCGCCCAGGCTCTTCTTGATGGCGCGGTCGATGACGTCCTTGGGGACGGAGCTCGCCTTGGCCTCCTTGACCGCGAGGCGCAGGCGCGGGTTCTTTTCCGGATCCGGGTCGCCCATCTTGGCGGCGACGGTGATCTCCTTCGACAGCTTGGAGAACAGCTTCGAGCGCGCGGCGTCCTGCCTGCCCTTGCGGTGCTGGATGTTGGCCCACTTCGAGTGCCCTGCCATGGACGTCTCACCTGACTTTCCCGGAACGGCGGCTGTCTATCCCGAGCGAGGTCGCCGTCGCAAGAGGCGCGACGTCAGTCGGCGGGCGCCGCGACCGCGCCGGCATCCTGGCCGCCCGGCCCCTCGTCGACGGCGAACCAGGCGCCGGCGTCGAGGAGCCACGCGACGAAGCTAGCCAGCGCCGGCCCGACGAGCAGAACGCCGACGGTGCGCATCGGCGTGCCCTGCGCCGGTCGTCGTGCCGAATCCCCGCAGATCCCGGCGCTGCGTTACAGGTCCACCTCCAGGCGTGGCGCGGAGCCCTGTGCCATCGGCCGGCCGGGCGCGGTTGGTCTGCCATCTCGTCGCCCGAAAATGCGCTTCTGTCCGGAACGGTCCCGGGATGTTCCGCTCAGACGTCCCATATCAGCGGGATTGCCAGCGAGGCAGTGATTCCCAGCAGAATGTTGAGCGGGATGCCGACGCGCATGAAGTCGGCGAAGCGATAGCCCCCCGGCCCGTAGACCATCATGTTCGTCTGGTAGCCGATCGGAGTCGAGAACGCGGCGGAGGCTGCGAACATGACCGCCACGACGAGCGCCCGGGGGTCGACGCCGACGGCGACGCCGAGCTCGATGGCGATGGGCGTCAGGATCACGCCGACGGCGTTGTTCGAGACGAGCTCGGTCAGCGTCGACGCGAGGATGTAGACGCAGAAGATGACGGCGACGGCGGGCAGCCCGGTGAGGAACGGCTCGATCACTCCGACGATCAGCGCCACCGCGCCCGAGGCCTGCAGCCCCGCGCCCACCGACAGCATGGCGAAGATGA
>CAYMRW010000129.1:0-6645 GCA_964392825.1 uncultured Rhodobacterales bacterium | reverse complement strand
AGTAGTTGACGCCCGCGAACTCGAACGCGAGGTCGGTATCGCGGCTGAAGGTCCACGTCGTGTTCCGCGAGAGCACGTCGACCTCGCCCGAGGCCAGCGCCGTGAAGCGCGTCTGGCCCGTGAGAGGCACGAACTCGACCGCGTTCGGATCACCGAGGACGGCCGCAGCGACGGCGCGGCAGAAGGCCACGTCGAACCCCTCCCAGTTGCCGCTCGCGTCGGGCGCGGCGAAACCGGTCAGGCCGGTGTTGACGCCGCAGTTCAGCGAGCCACGCTCCCTGACCTCGTCGAGAGTGGCGGCACCCGCGGCGCCGGCGGTGAGAGCGGCGCCCGCGAACGCGCCCAGATATGCGAATCTCTTCATCATTACCTCTTCCCTGATAGTTCGCCCGTGATCCGGGCGCTCCAGTCGCTCCGCGCCAGCAGAAGGAACCCGCGCGCAACAACCCATCCCCGTTGCGGTCAGAAGTTTGGGCGCAATCGTTTTGCTGCGTCAAGGCGGGTATCGGCCGAGCCGGACACCTGACCGAAGGTCAAAAGCGCGGCAAATGGCGCGTATCGGCCCGGTCGAGGGCGAGGGCGAGAAACCGTTCGGCCGCGAGGAACGCCTCGCGGCGATCCTCGGCGTCGCGCGCGGCGGCGTCGTCGTGGCCCCAAACCTCGGCCTGCCAATCCTCGTCGACGCGCGAAAGGCGCCATGCCTCCGCGCCCGAAAGACGCGCCCGCTCGACGGCGAGCGCCAGAACGAGGGAGCCCGACAGCATCACCAGATCGTGCATCGCGGTGAGGGGGAACGGATCCAGTCGATCGACCTCCGCCCGCAGGCGGGTTATCGCGGCGTCCGGCTGCGATCGCGGCATCACGCCCGCCACCGTCTCGAGCCGCGCATCGAACGCGTCCTCCGCCCAGGCGAGAAGGGGGTCCCACACGGCCGATTGCCGCGCGACCAGTGAAGCGGGCTTCTCGGCGCGATAGCTGAGCAGGTCGGTCTCGGCGTAGGCCGCCAGGGCCTCCACCACCTCGTTGCGCTGGGGAGCGACCTTGTCGACGGCGGTGTTCGCGGCGCGGGTCACGGGCATCGTGCGCGGGTCGATACGTTCGCCCTGCGCCTCCCATTCATCGGCCATCGCCGCGGCCATCGCTTCGGTCGGTACCGCGAGGGGGCGCTTGGATGGCGTGTGGAGCGCCCTGGAGTCGAGGCGCACGATCCATCCGCCCTCGGCCCGCTCCACCGTCGCGGCGGACCAGAAGCGGCGCGGCGCCCACTCGCTCATGCCGCCGCCCGGATCTGCGCGATATGGCGCGGCAGGTCATCGAAGGCCCGGGCGATGGCGACCGCGCCGCCCGCCCGCAGCGCCGCCGTCGACCCGTAGCCCCAGGCGACGCCAACCGCGGCGACGCCGGCGTCCCGGGCCATCCGGATGTCGTAGGGGCTGTCGCCGACCATGACGGTCTCGGCAGGTCGGGCGCCCACCGCCCGCATCGCCGCATCGAGCATGGCGGGGTCGGGCTTCGACGGATGCTCGTCGCCGCCCTGCAAGCTGGAGAAGAGGTGCGAAAGGCCGTGTTGGGCGAGGACCCTTTCGATGCCCCGACGGGTCTTGCCCGACGCGATCGCGAGGCACAGCCCGGTGTCGTCGCGGAGCGCCCGCAGCGTCGCCGCGGCGTCGGGATAGAGGCGCGGCGGCGTCGGGTCGGCGAAGAAGGCGGCGCGGTAGGCGGCCACGATTTCGTCCCTGACCCGGGCCTCGACCCCGGGCGCGAGCCGCGCGACGGCGACAGGGAGCGACAGACCGACGACGGAGAGGATCGAACGATCGTCCGGCGCCCTCAGGCCCGCGGCCGCGAACCCCCGGTGCATGGCCGCGAGGATCTGCGGTCCGCTGTTCGCGATCGTCCCGTCGAGGTCGAAGACGGCGAGGATCATGCGCCCTCCAGGAACGGGTCCAGGGGCGCGTCCTCGACCCGCCATCCGAGCATGTCCCAGGTCCGCCGCATGTGGGCGGGCAACGGCGCCGTAAGGGTCAGCCGCTTGCCGGTGAACGGATGCGCGAGCGTCAGCGACCGGGCGTGGAGGTGCAGCTTGCGGCTGACCTCGCCGCCGAGCTGCGCCCCCCAGCCGTCGCCGAGGTTCTCCTGCCCCGAGCCGCCGTACTTGCCGTCGCCGACGACCGGGTGGCCGAACGCCGCCATGTGGGCGCGGAGCTGGTGCGTGCGGCCGGTGACGGGCACCAGCGCCGCCCAGCAGACCCGGGTGCCGAGCGCGGAGAGAACGGCATAGTCGGTCGTCGCATGGCGCGCGCCCAGAACCTGCGCGACCTCGCCGGGCGCGATCGCGGTCATCCGTTCGCCCTCGCCGCCCGGGCCGTGGCCCGGTGCCTTGACGAGCCCGTAGCGCAGCGTTCCCATCCGCGGCGTCGGCACGCCGGCGACGGCGGCCCAGTAGACCTTGCGGGTGTCGCGGTCGCGGAAGGCCCGGGTCAGCGCCTCCGCCGCGGCACGGGTGCGCGCCATCAGGAGCACGCCCGACGTGTCGCGGTCGAGCCGGTGGACGAGGCGCGGCCGCTCCTCCGCGCCGAAGCGCAGCGCCTCCGACAGGCCGTCGACGTGGCGCGTCTGGCCGCTGCCGCCCTGGACCGCGAGGCCGGGCGGCTTGTCAAGCGCCAGGATATGGTCGTCGCGCCAGATCACCGCGGCGCGGATCATCTCGGCATCGCGGGGCGCGATCCGCGGCGGCTCCGGCGGGGCCGCGGCGTCGGGCAGCGGCGGCAGACGCACCGCCTGCCCGGCCTCGATCCGGGTCGAGGCCTTGGCCCGGGCGCCGTCGACGCGGATCTCTCCCTTGCGGCAGAGCCGCTCGATCCGTCCCTGTGTGACGTGCGCGTACTGGCGCCGGATCCATCGGTCAAGCCGCTGGCCGCCCTCGTCAGGACCGACACGCATGGTGCGGACGCCGCTCACAGCCAGGCCCTCGCGAGGGCGAGCGCCGCGACGAAGGCGCCGATCGAGAGCCCCACCGAGAGGCAGACGTAGAGCGCCGCCTGCAGCGCCGCGCCGCGTTCCCACAACAAGACCGCCTCGAGCGAGAAGGAAGAGAAGGTCGTGAAGCCCCCGAGGAGCCCGGTGACGATGAGCGGGGAGAGATGCGTCAGGCTGTAGCGCGCCGCCAGAACGACGACCAGGCCGATGAGAAAGGAGCCAAGAACGTTCGCGGCCAGGATCGCGACCGGGAAGTCGGTCCGGCCGAGGAGCCGCACGACGCCGATGCTAAGGACGTAGCGCAGCGTCGCGCCGACGGCGCCTCCGAGTGCGACCTGTACCAGGGAGTGTCCCATCGCGAACGGTCTCCGTTCCACGGCGCAGGGTGTCAAGCGCGCCGGGCCCGCTGCTTCGCGAACCAGTCGAGGCGCCGTTTCAGCTCGCGCTCGAAGCCGCGATCGGGGGGCAGATAGTAGACCCCGCGCTTCATGCCGTCCGGAAAGTAGCTCTGGCCGGAGAAGCCGTCCGGTTCGTCGTGGTCGTAGGCATAGCCCTGGCCGTAGCCCTCGTCCCGCATCAGGCGCGTCGGGGCGTTCAGGATGTGCTTCGGTGGCGGCTCGGATCCGGTCGACCTGGCGGCCGCCATCGCCGCCTTGAAGCCGGCGTAGACCGCGTTCGATTTCGGCGCGAGCGCCAGATAGACGACGGCCTCGGCCAGGGCAAGCTCGCCCTCGGGCGAGCCCAGTCGCTCGTATGTGACCCAGGCGTCGAGGCAAAGCCGCTGTGCCTGCGGGTCGGCAAGGCCGATGTCCTCCACCGCCATCCGCGTGATGCGGCGCGCCAGATAGCGCGGATCCTCGCCGCCGCGCAGCATCCGCGCGAGCCAGTAGAGCGCCGCGTCGGGATCGGACCCGCGGACGGACTTGTGCAGGGCCGAGATGAGGTTGTAGTGCGCGTCGCCCGACTTGTCGTACTGCGCGGCGCGCCGCGACAGCCGGTCGGTCAGTTCGCTCGGACCGATCGGGGCCGTGGTCTGCCAAGCGGTGATCTGCTCGACCAGGTTGAGAAGCGCCCGGCCGTCGCCATCGGCCATCTCGACCAGCGCGGTGCGGCCCTCCCCGGTCAGCGGCAGCTCGAGGCTCAGGCGCTGTTCGGCACGGTCGAGAAGCCGCGTCAGATCGGTCTCGAGCAGCCGATGCAGCGTCATCACCTGTGCCCGGCTCAGCAGAGCCGCGTTCAGTTCGAACGACGGGTTTTCGGTCGTGGCACCGACCAGAACGATGGTTCCGTCCTCCATGTGGGGAAGAAAGCCGTCCTGCTGCGCCCTGTTGAAGCGATGCACCTCGTCGACGAAGAGGAGCGTGCCGCCCCCCTGCCGGTGCCGGATTCGCGCGGCGTCGAAGACCTTCCTCAGATCGGCGACGCCGGTGAAGATCGCGCTGATCTGCACGAAGTCGAGGTCGGTTTCGGCCGCGAGCAACCGCGCGATCGTGGTCTTGCCCACGCCCGGCGGGCCCCATAGCACCATCGACGACAGGCGCCCGGCCGCAAGCATCGAGCCGATCGGCGCCTGACCGCGCAGGAGATGATCCTGACCGATGACCTCGGACAGACGGGCCGGACGAAGCCTGTCGGCGAGCGGCCGGGACGGTTCCCCCGTTTCCGGGTCCGGAGCGGTATCGAAGAGGTCCAACAGCGCCTCGCGACGTTTGAGTTCCACCCCCGCGGAGTCCGGGAGCCCGTGCCCGAGCTCCCAGGATGCTTCAGTGCAGCTTTGAGGTAAGGTTGATCCAGACGCACTGGTTCTGACAGCCGTCGATCTCCATGACGGGTCCGGCGGGCTCGGCGTCGAGACAGAGGCGGCGCGCAAAGCGTGGCCACGTCGCGGGGATCAAGCTCAGAACGCGGCTTGCCCCGTTCTCGCGCGCGACGCGCGTCATCTCGCCGATGAGCTGCGCGTGCACACGCGGACGCTTCGTATGCGGCGTCGTCGTGCTCACGAAGACCCTGCTGCTTTCCCAGATATGTTCCGCCACCGGAGCCTCTTCATCGAGGAGTGTGGGCGGAATCGAATCCAGAAGCCCGCGCTGCGCATCACGGATCATGTAGCTGTAGATACCACAACGTGCGGTTGTCGGGGTCAAACGTATGCCGGCCAGAACCTTTCCGGCATCGTGGACAGCGATCCAGCGACTGGCCGGCGTATCGTACTGGTCGTACTCCATGCCCATCGCCTCGGGCAAATCCCATCTGTTCCTGACGATGAACGACTCGCGTCGGGCTCGAAAGATGTTCGCGAACAGTTCACCGTAGTCGTGAATGTTGGCAAAAGACAGGGTCGCGACTTCCATGATATTCCTCCAGTTGAGCTAACAGGGGCATCAATATGCCAACCCTGTCTCAACGCGAGAGGAAGCATCAAATGAGGCGGTACCCCTGTGCTCTCTGGAGCGCCTCTGCCGTGGTCCGCGCCATCAGCCGCTGCCGCGCGGCGTTCAGACGGGCCTTGAGCGCGCTCTCGGAGATTCCCAGTTTCGCGGCCGCCGCGGCATGACGGTCGCCCGCGGCGATCAGACGCAGCGCATCCCGCTGCGCAGGAGTAAGGCTTTCAGGCGGTTCCGTCGCCAAATGAAGGTGTTGGACGACGTCGCGCAGCTCGGACAGCTCCGCAGCCTGAAATTCCCGATCGGCTCGGGCGAAACCGGCAATGCTCCGCGATGTGATCGCTCCGAACGAGACGCAGGCGCCGAAAGGCATGCCGAATTCAGAGGCGTCGCGAAGAACACCTGCGTGATCGGGAACGTCGATCTCGCTCCACCGGACCACCCCTTCCCGAGAGAAGGCCCAGGCAATCATGGGATCGCGCAACTGATACGCCTGCGCGGAGTAGTGATCGACCCACGCCCGTGAATATGTCTGAAACAGGATTAGAGGTGTTGCAAAACGAATGTGAAGGCCGAGGAAATAGCCGCAGGGCGACATGCCTTCCAGGACCCCGAGTTCATCCTCTATTCCCAGACTGTCGGGAGGAAGGTGCGAGTGCATCTATTGCGCTCCATCCACGCGCCGCGTCCGCACCATTGTTCCGTTTCTCCCGAAGAAGGTCAAGACACATGCGCGTTCACGCATCAAACGCTCCCTTCTCGGTTGCAAGCCGATCGCGGTCCGACGCACCCTTGGCGTCCGGGTCCCGCTCGACGAGCTCGACGATGGCCATGGGCGCCATGTCGCCGTAACGGAACCCCGTCTTTAGGACGCGGACGCAGCCCCCCTGCCGCTCGGCATAACGCGGCCCGAGCACATCGAACAGCTTGGCGACGTGCGCATCCTGCTTCAACCGCGCCGCCGCCTGGCGACGCGCATGAAGGTCCCCGCGCTTGCCGAGGGTGATCAGTTTCTCCGCGACCCGCTTCAGCTCCTTCGCCTTCGGCAGCGTGGTCTTGATCTGTTCGTGCTCGATCAGCGAGCCTGCCATGTTCGCGAACATCGCCTTGCGATGCTCGGCGGTCCGGTTCAGTCGGCGGTAGCCGCTTGCATGTCGCATCCTGGATTTCCTCTGTGCTTTGTCCGGGGCGCCATGCGCAGCGCCCGCTCCTTGGGGCAGGATCGCCCTAATCTCAGAACTGGTCCTCGAACTTCTTGGCGAGGTCCTCGATGTTCTCGGGC
>CAYMRW010000128.1:0-6693 GCA_964392825.1 uncultured Rhodobacterales bacterium | reverse complement strand
GCCGCGCGGTATGCCTCGTTCAGGAGCGAGTCCCACGCCGCGGTCTCGGCCGCGATGCAGTCGACGATGCCGACCGTGGTGTCGCCGCCGGGCCTCGCCACGCAGGCCTCGACCGTGGCGCCGACGCAATCGAGCGGTCGCGCCGCGCCGTCGATGCAAGCGCGGACACGGCCGACCTCGTCGCCCGCGCCCGGTTGCGGGGAGAAGCCGAGCCAGAGGGTCCCCGCAAGCGCGCTCGCGCGCGTCAGCCGGCGGTTCCGCAGTCGTCTGTGCATCGTGTCCTCGCGTCTCTGTCGCCGCGTCGAACCCGACGGCCGCAGTCCCGCCGTGCTCCTCCGCTTCGCACGACGGTCGATGCGGGGCTTGGGGTGTTGCGCCGGAGCGCGCGGGGCGAACGCGGCGGGAGGCGGACGCCGCGGCCCGGCGCGTCGAGCGAACGTACCGCCCCGGCTCACGACCCGAGCTCCTTCTTCAGCTGCTCGAGCTCCCGGTCGAGGAAGAACGACGTGATCGATCGGATGATGACGAGCAGCAGCAGGAAGACCAGGTCGGACAGGCGAAGGGACAGCGCGGTGTGGATCACGTCGGAGACGATGAACAGTTCCAGCCCCGCGAGGATGTAGCGACCGAGCTCGATCCGCTCGCGGTTGGTCTTGCGGACCCGTTCCGGCCCTCGACGCGCGATCTCCGCCACCGCAATGCCGGCGATGAAGCGCATCCCGCCGAGGATCAGGATGATGATGGCGAAGATGTCGATGATCGCCGCCGCCCATTCCAGCAGATGGATGAGCCACTCGAAATTGGCGTGGAGGACCGTTTCTTCGGCCTCGAAGTCGAACAGCGACGACCCCGCCGCGGCTCCGGTATGCTGGCTCATGCCCCGGCCGCCATCAGTTCGCGGCCGACGAGCATACGGCGTATCTCCGAGGTGCCGGCGCCGATCTCCATCAACTTGGCGTCGCGGAAGAGACGGCTGACCGGCGTCTCGTTCATGAACCCCGCCCCGCCCATCGCCTGCACCGCCTGGTGCGCGACCTTCATCGCCTCCTCGGAGGCATAGAGGACGCAGGCCGCCGCGTCGGCCCTTGTGACCGCGCCGCGGTCGCAAGCGCGCGCCACCTCGTAGACGTAGGCGCGGGCCGAATTCATCGCCGTGTACATGTCGGCGATCTTGCCCTGCATGAGCTGGAACGAACCTATCGGCGCGCCGAACTGCTTTCGCTCGCGCAGGTACGGCATCACCTCGTCGAGGCAGGCCGCCATGATGCCGAGCCCGATGCCCGAGAGCACCACGCGCTCGTAGTCGAGCCCCGACATCAGTACGCGGGCGCCGCGCCCCTCCTCGCCGAGCACGTTCTCGAACGGGACCTCGACGTCCTCGAAGATCAGCTCGGCCGTGTTCGACCCGCGCATGCCCAGCTTGTCGAAGTGCGGGCTCTGGCTGAACCCCTGCATGGCCTTCTCGACGAGGAACGCGGTGATCCCCTTCGAGCCCGCCTCCGGGTCGGTCTTGGCATAGACCACCAGCGTCTCGGCCTCCGCCCCGTTGGTGATCCAGTACTTGGTGCCGTTCAGCCGGTAGTGGTCGTTGCGCTTCTCTGCGCGGAGCTTCATGCCGACGACGTCCGAGCCCGCGCCCGCCTCCGACATCGCGAGCGCCCCGACATGCGCGCCCGAGACCAGCGGCGGCAGGTACCGGGCCCGCTGGTCGTCCGTGCCGTTGAGCCGGATCTGATTGACGCAGAGGTTCGAATGCGCGCCGTAACTGAGCGATACGCTCGCCGAAGCGCGTGCGATCTCCTCCACGGCGACGACGTGGGCGAGATAGCCCATGCCGGCGCCGCCCCATTCTTCCTCGACGGTGATGCCGAGAAGGCCGAGCTCGCCCATCTCGGGCCAGAGCTCCGCCGGGAAATCGTTCTGCCGGTCGATCTCCGCCGCCATCGGCGCCAGCCGTTCCTGTGCCCAGCGATGCACCACGTCGCGCAGCGCCGCGACGTCCTCTCCGAGATCGAACTCCATCGATGCTGTGAACACGAAGGTCGCCTCCCTTTGCCGCAGGACTAGGCCCGCGCCCCGGCCGGGGTCAATGGGATGCGCCGCGACGCCGGGACATCAACGCGATGTCACTTTGCCGCCTGCCCCTTGGTCCGTCGGGGCGCGCCGGGTCTCGTCGGCGACGATCCGGGCGATCAGCGCGCAGTCCTCGAGCGTGAAGCTGAGCGATAGTCGCATGTCGATCAGGCCCGCAAGAATCCGGTCGGTCGCGGGCAGCGGCTCGGACGCGGCGTAGCGCCAGTGCCGATAGGTCGAGGTGAAGCCCTGCGGGGACTCGGCACCGAACCATTTCAGCTCCACGCCGCGGGCGCGGCAGGCCTCGACCAGTCGGGCGATCCGCGGCGCGGGCCAGTCGGTCAGGAGCCACTGGATCGATGAGCCGACGAACGCTTCCTCGGGCGGGCGGGCGATGAGCGTCAGGCCGGGCACGCCGCGAAGTCCCGCTTCGACCTGCGCGTAGCGGGCGTTCCATGCCGCCCGCCGCGCCGCGAGGAGACCAAGCTGCGGTCGCAGCATCGCCGCGCGGACGGCGTCCATCCGTCCGGAGACGTTCGGCATCTGCCAGTGCAGCTCGGCGAAGGCCTCGGGCCCGGGCGCGGCGCCGTGGCGGTCGTGGAAGCCGTAGCTGCCCGACATCAGCACCATGCGCGCCGCGAGATCGGCGTCGTCGGTGACGATCAGACCGCCTTCGCCGGAATTCACGTGCTTGTAGGACTGGGTGGAATAGCAGCCGATGACGCCGTGACGCCCCGACGGGGTGCCGCGGTACGACGCCCCCAGCGTGTGCGCGCAGTCCTCCACCACGGCGATGCCGGCGGCGGCGCAGATCGCCACGACCCGGTCCATGTCGGCGACATGGCCGCGCATGTGGCTGAGAAGCAGGACGCGGGCGCGGTCCGCCTTGGCGGCGAGATCGTCGAGGTCGATCGTCAACGCCTCGGTCACGCCGACATAGCAGGGCCCGGCGCCCAGAGCCGCGATGGCGCCCGGCACCGGTGCGAGCGTGAAGGCGTTGGTGAGCACGAGGTCGCCCGACCCGACGCCGAGAGCCCTGAGCGCACAGCGCAGGCCGTAACCGCCCGACGCCACCGCGAGGGCGTAGCGCGCGCCGACGAGGTCCGCGAACTCCCGCTCCAGCGCCGAGACCTCGCCCATCTCGCCGGGCGCCAGGCTGTAGCGATGGAGCCGACCCGTCCGCATCAGGGCGACCGCCGCGGCGATCCCCTCGTCGGGTATCGGCTCCTGCCGGGTGAAGCTGCCGGAGAACGTCTCGGTCACGCCGCGAGGATGCGCGGCGCCGAGCGATCCGGTCAATCGGCGGCCGCGGCCGGACGCATGGCGTCGCCGAGGAGATCATCGAGAAGCCCCGGCAGATCCTCGTAGCGGTCGAGGAGGCCATGCGCGCCGAGCGCGGCGACGCCCTGCCCGTCCGGCCCGAACGTGATCATCACCGACGCGACGCCCGCGGCGCGCGCCGTCTCGCGGTCGGTCGCGGTGTCGCCGACGAGCACCGCACGCGCCAGGCGGCCTCCGGCGCGCCGCACCGCCTCGATCAGGGGGGCGGGATCGGGCTTGCGGACCGGCAGCGTGTCGGCGCCCACGAGCGCGTCGAAGAGGTGCCGCGCCCCGAGCCGGCCGATCAGCAGGCGCGCCAGGCGCTCGGGCTTGTTGGTGCAGATGCCGGTCGTCCAGCCGCGTGACCGGAGCGCCTCCACCGCGGCGACGGCGCCGGGATAGAACGACGACTGGCGGTCGATGCGCGCCTCGTAGGCGTCGAGCAGTGCGTCGTGCGCGGCGTCGATCTCGCCCTCGCTCCGGGCGTGTCCGGCGCGGGCGAAGCCGAGCCGCAGCATCGCACGGCCGCCCCGGAACGCCGTCGACGCGTCGCGCGAGGGATCGAGCGGCGCCCCGGCCCCCGCCCCGCCGAGCGCATCGTTGGCCGCGCCGATCAAGTCGGCGGCGGTGTCGACAAGCGTGCCGTCGAGATCGAATATGGCGCACCGCATGGCGTGAACCCCGCTGAAACCGGCCGAAACCACTCGTGAGGCGGCCCCACTTGCGCGTCAACCGGCAATCGATCAAACCGCCGCCGAGGGACATGCAGAGCAGTCGAATGGCCGTCCATCTCATCGTCCTTGCCGCAGGCCAGGGCACCCGGATGAAATCGTCGGTGCCGAAGGTGCTCCACGAGGTCGGCGGACGGCCGCTTCTGCACCATGCGCTCGCCTCGGGCACAGCCCTCGATCCAGAGAGCGTGGTCGTCGTCACGGGGCACGGGTCGGACCGCGTGGCCGCCGCGCTCGAGGGCTGGGCGCCGTCGCCGACCATCGTTCGGCAGGACAGGCAGCTCGGTACCGCGCACGCCGTCCTGCAGGCCCGCGACGCGCTCGCCGGGGCCGAGGGCGACGTCCTCGTTCTCTACGGTGACACGCCGTTCGTGCGGCCCGAGACGCTCAAGCGGATGCGGGACGCCCGGGCCGCAGGCCACGACGTCGTGATCCTGGGCTTCGAGGCTGCCGATCCGGGGCGCTACGGCCGCCTCGTCCTCGTGGGCGACAGGCTCGAGCGGATCGTCGAGGCCAAGGACGCCACGGAGCCCGAGCGTGCGATCAGGCTCTGCAACTCGGGCGTCGTCATGGCCGACGGCGCGGCGCTCTGGACGCTTCTGAGCACGATCGGCAACGAGAATGCGGCGGGGGAGTACTACCTCACCGACATCGTCGCCGAGGCCCGCGAGAGGGGACTGACAGCGACCGCGGTCATCTGCGACGAGAACGAGACGCTCGGCGTGGACAGCCGCGCCGCGCTCGCTCATGCCGAGGCAGCGTTCCAGGCCGCGGCGCGTCGGGCCGCGCTCGAGGCCGGCGTGACGCTCCGCGCCCCCGAGACGGTCCAGTTCTCGTTCGACACCGACCTCGCCGCCGACGTCTCGGTCGAAGCCAACGTGGTCTTCGGCCCCGGCGTCCGGGTGGGGCGTGGCGCCCGCATCCGCGCCTTCAGTCACCTCGAGCGCTGCCGCGTCGGGCCCGACGCCACGGTCGGGCCCTATGCCCGCCTCCGTCCCGGCGCGGAAGTCGGAGAGGCCGCCCATATCGGCAACTTCGTCGAGATCAAGGCCGCCGAGATCGGCCAGGGCGCCAAGGTCAACCACCTGAGCTACATCGGCGACGCCGAGATCGGCCCGGGCACGAATATCGGCGCGGGCACCGTCACCTGCAACTACGACGGGGTCTTCAAGCACCGCACCGTCATCGGTGCGGACGCCTTCATCGGCTCCGACACGATGCTGGTGGCGCCGGTCAGCGTCGGGGACGGCGCCATGACCGCGACCGGCAGCGTCGTCACGCAGGACGTGCCGGACGGCGCCATGGCCGTGGCGCGGGCGCGCCAGACCACGAAGCCCGACTTCGCGCGCCGCTTCTTCGCGCGCCTGCGCGCCGCCAAGGAGGGCTGAGGCCATGTGCGGGATCGTCGGCGTGCTCGGCAGGCACGAGGTGTCGCCGCTCCTCCTCGAGGCGCTGCGGCGGCTCGAATACCGCGGCTACGACAGCGCCGGCATCGCGACCGTGTGCGACGGCCATCTCGACCGCCGGCGCGCCGTGGGCAAGCTCGTCGAGCTCTCCGACCTCCTCGTCCATCAGCCGCTGCCGGGCAAGTCGGGGATCGGCCACACGCGCTGGGCCACCCATGGCGCGCCAACCGTGGTCAACGCGCATCCGCACCAGGCGGGCCGCGTCGCCGTCGTCCACAACGGCATCATCGAGAACTACCAGGACCTGCGACGCGAGGTGACGGAGGCGGGCTACAGGACCGTCACCCAGACCGACACCGAAACCGTGGCGCTCGTCGCTCAGCGCCACCTCGACGGGGGTCTCGGGCCCGTCGAGGCGGCCCGTGCCACCCTGGCCCAGCTTCGCGGCGCCTTCGCGCTCGCGTTTCTGTTCGAGGGCGAGGACGACCTGATCGTCGCCGCCCGCCGCGGCTCCCCCCTCGCCGTCGGCTGGGGCGACGGCGAGATGTTCGTCGGCTCCGACGCCATCGCGCTCACGGGCCTCACCGACCGCATCACCTATCTCGAGGAGGGAGATCTCGCCGTCATCACCCGAGCCGGCGCGGTCTTCGAGGACGACGGCGGGCGCCGCGCGAACCGGCCCGCCCGCAAGGTGCTGATCGACGCCACGCGGATCGAGAAGGGCGGCCACCGTCACTTCATGCGCAAGGAGATCGCCGAGCAGCCCTCGGTCATCGCCGCCGCGCTCGACCATTACCTTGCCGACGGCCGCATCGAAATGCCGGGGCTCGACTTCGAGGGGGTCGAGCGGATGGTCCTCGTGGCCTGCGGCACCGCCTTCTACGCCTGCCAGGTGGCGAAGTACTGGCTCGAGGCGCTGGCCGGCCTGCCGGTCGAAGTCGACATCGCATCGGAGTTCCGATACCGCGAGCCGCCACTCGGCCCGAACACACTCGCCATCTTCGTCAGCCAGTCGGGCGAGACCGCGGACACGCTCGCGGCGCTGCGCTATTGCCGCGACCGCGCGCGCATCGTCGCGGTGGTGAACGTGGCCGAGAGCTCGATCGCGCGCGAGGCCGACCTCGCCCTGCCGATCCTCGCCGGCACCGAGATCGGCGTCGCCT
>CAYMRW010000127.1:0-6698 GCA_964392825.1 uncultured Rhodobacterales bacterium | reverse complement strand
GCACGAGGTGAAGCTGATCGTCGACCTGATCTACGAGGGCGGCATCGCCAACATGAACTACTCGATCTCGAACACCGCCGAGTACGGCGAGTACGTCTCAGGCCCACGCGTCCTGCCCTACGACGAGACCAAGGCGCGGATGAAGGGCATCCTGACCGACATCCAGTCCGGTGCGTTCGTCCGCGACTTCATGACCGAGAACGCCGTCGGCCAGCCGTTCTTCAAGTCGACCCGCCGCCTGAACGACGCCCACCAGATCGAGGAAGTGGGCGAGAAGCTGCGCGGCATGATGCCCTGGATCTCGTCGGGCAAGATGGTCGACCGCGCGAAGAACTGAGGCGGCCTGGACGGCCGGGCCCGACACCCGATGGGGGATCTCGCGGCCACGGGCGCTCAACCGTGGTCCGCACCCGCGATCTCGATGACGCGCCCGCCGGCCGCCTCGGCATCCTCGGGGTCGTGCGTGACGAGCAGCACCGGCAGGCGCCGCGCCCTCGCGCGCGAGAACACGAAGTCGCGGATGCGCGCGCGCAACCCGTGGTCGAGGCCCGCGAACGGCTCGTCGAGGAGCAGCGCGCGCGGCTCGGCCAGGAGCGTGCGCATCAGCGCGACCCGCGCGCGCTGACCGCCCGACAGCGTGGCCGGATCGCGGTCCTCGTAGCCTTCAAGCCCGACCTCGGTCAGCGCCCCGGCCACCGCCCTCGGCCGCTCGCCGCGAACGGCGGCGAGACCGAAGGCGAGGTTGTCGCCGACGCTCATGTGCGGGAACAGCAACGGGTCCTGAAACAGGATGCCGATGCGCCGCCGCTCGGGCGGTTCGGACGTGACATCGCGCCCGTCGAGCAGGACCCGTCCGCGCAGGCGGAACGCGGGATCGAGCGTGCCGACGGCGGCGGCGAGGAGCGTCGACTTGCCCGAGCCCGACGGGCCCATGACCGTCGTCACCCGACCTGGCGGCACCGTGGCGTCGAGGCGCACGATCTCGTGCCCACCGATCGACACGGCGAGGCCGTCGAGGACGAGGCCCTCAGCCACGGCCAGGCCGGAAGAGCCGCGGCAGCGTCAGCGCCAGCGCGAAGGGAACGAGAGCCGCCGCGGTCTGCGCCAGCGACCAGACGCCGATCGCCCGGCGGTCGCCGCCCGAGGCGAGCGCCACCGCCTCTGTGGTGAGCGTCGGCACCCGCCCGCCGCCGACCAGAAGCGTCGGCAGATACTGCCCCACCGACACCGCGAACCCGACCGCGAACGCGGTCAGCACCGGCGCCAGCAGCATCGGCAGGCGCACGCGCCAGAGAACGCCGTCGGCCCCGGCGCCGAGGGTCGCCGCGACGGTGCCGTAGCGGGCGTCCCAGGCCCGGAACGGCTCCGCCAGCGACAGGAACACGTAGGGCAGCACGAAGACGAGGTGCGCCGCCATCACCGGCAGGCGCCCGCTCTCGATCCCGAGTGTCAGCAGGAGCGTCTGCAGCCCCGGCAGGAACGCCACCTGCGGCACGAGAAGCGGCAGGTAGAGAAGCCAGAGCGCCCGCGTCGACGGCCGGACGCCGTGGCGGTGCTCGGACTCGAGGCAGCCGATCACCAGGACCAGCGCCGCGAGGGCGGCGGCCCCGGCCACGGTCACGGTCTCCCATGCGGGGCCGGCGAGGCCGGGGCCGAAGCGCGCCCAGTTCCGCGGTGTCACGTCATCGGGCAGCGCGTCGGGAAACGTCCAGAAGCCGGCGACCGACCAGAGCGCGAGGCCGGCGAGCCCGGCGAGGACGGCCCCCGACGAGATCATGGCCAGGGTCAGCGCCACCGGACTGAGGGCCCGAAGACGCGTTCCGCGCCGACCGCCGCGGAGAGCACGGCGCCCGAGCCGGGCCGCGACGACCTCGGCCCCGCGCCAGGCGAGGAGCGCCGCGATCACCAGGCCGAGTTGCAGGAGGGCCGCCGCCGAGGCGCGCAGCATCGACGTCAGGTCCGGGTCGCCCATCCAGCGGACGAGCTGCACCGAGAGCGTCGGCGGCGTGTTCGGCCCGAGGATCATGGCGACATCGACGACGGTCATCGAGTACGCGAGGACGACGTACACAGGCAGCCGGATCTGGGCGTAGACGCGGGGGAAGACGACCTTTGCCCATGCGGTTTCGCGCCCGTATCCGAGCGCGCGGGCGATCGTCAGACTGCGGGCCGCGTCGACCTGATGCAGCGCCGCGAGCGTCATCAGGAGAAGGAACGGCACCTCCTTGGCGACGAGGCCGGCGGCGAGCGCGAGGCCCCAGGGGTCCTGTACGATCAGCAGGTTGGGCGGCCGCTCCCATCCCGTGGCCCAAGGCGAGAGGACGCGGGCGACCCAGCCCGAGGGCGCGATCAGGAAGGCGAGCCCGAACGCCGCCGCCGCGTGCGGCACCGAGAGGAGCGGCGACAGCGCCCGCTCCACCAGCCGGAACGCGCGGGTGCCGTGCAGCGCCGCGACGATGAGCATGACGATGCCGAGCGACGCGAGCGTGGCGAGAAGTCCGGTGATGACGCTGAGTTGCGCGGCGGCGCGAAGTCCGGGCCAGGCCAGAAGGTCGCGGAACGGCGCCAGCGTCGGTTCCACCGCGCCGATTGCGGGCAGGACGCCGAACGCCGGCAGAACCGTGCCCATGAGGCCGGCGGCGACCGGCCCGAGCATGACCCCGAGCGTCAGCGCCGGAACGAGATGCAGGCCGCGCCGGGCGCGCTGCGGCCGGGCGGCGCCGGCAAGGCTCGTCGCGGAGGTCGCGAGGGACACCGCGACCTCAGTCGCCGGTGCCGTAGCGGGCGATCCAGTCCTCCTCGATGCGCGTCATCCAGCTCGGGTGCGGCTCGGCTAGCGCCGGCCCGAGCTGCTCGGGCGTCAGGGTGGCGACGCCGAGATCGACGTCCTCGAAGCGCGCCCGCTCATCGGGCGGCAGCCCGGTGACGTCGAGGACGGTGCCGTAGCCCAGCACCTCGGGGTCGAGGGCGTACGCCTGCGCCTCGGGCGAGAGGAGGAAGTTCGCGACCACCATCGCGCCGGCCTTGGCCTCGGAGTTGTAGGGGATGGCGACGAAGCTCGCATTGCCGATGGTGCCGCCGTCGAGCACGTAGGTGCGGACGGTATCCGGCAGCTCGAAGTTGGCGATCGCCGTCGAGGCCTCGCCGGGGCTGAACGAGATGGCGAGGTCGATCTCGTCGTCGGCGATGAGCTGCAGTTGCCGCGGGCCGGTCTGCGGATAGGCGCGGCCCGAGCGCCAGAGGTTCGGCGTCAGCCGGTCGAGAAACGACCAGAGGGGGGCGGTCGCGGCGTCGTAGTCCGCCTCCGCGACGGGGGACAGCAGCACCTCCGGGTCGGGCGCGAGGCCGTAGAGCGCCTGCTTGAGGAAGGTGGAGCCGAGGAAGTCGGGGGGCTGCGGGAAGGTGAAGCGGCCGGGATTGGCCGCTGCCCAGTCGGCGATGGCCGCGACCGTGCGCGGCGGTTCGGGCAGATCGGCAGTGTCGTGCATGAAGACGACCTGCGCGGCGGCCCACGGGCTCTCGTAGCCGTCGGTCGGGACCGTGAAGTCTTCCGTCACCGGCTTCGAGAGGTCGACAAGGTCCCAGTTCGGCAGCGCCTCGGCGAACGGACCGAAGAGCAGGCCTGCATCCTTCATCGCGGCGAAGTTCGGGCCGTTGATCCAGACGAGGTCGACGGCGCCGCCGGTGTCCCGGCCCGCCTGCTTCTCGGCCAGCACGCGGCTCACCGCCTCGGCGGTGTCGGCGAGCTTGACGTGGGTGAGCCGCACGCCGTGCTCCTCGGCCACGCGGTCGCCGACCCAGGCGATGAAGTCGTTGGTCGTGGTCGACCCACCCCAGGCGTGCCAGAACACCTCCTGCCCGCGAGCCGCCGCCAGCACCGCATCCCAGTCCTCCGGATCGGGCTCGGCCGCCAGCGGCAATGCAAGGCAGGCGAACGCAGCGGCGAGAATGGTGCGCATCAGTCCCTCCCGAAGACCTGCCGGGCGAGCAGGAGCCGCGACCCGGCGGTGACGAAGCACAGCCCCCCGAACACCCACGCCGCCGGTGCGAACCACCCGGGCACGAGGCAGAGGAGGACGAAGAAGGCGATGGTCTCCGTCCCCTCGAGGAGACCGCCGGTGAAGTAGAGCGACTTCGCGCCGCGGGCGTCGGTCTGCATGCGCCGCCGCTCGGCGAGGATGGCAAAGCCGAGGAACGTGGTGCCGTTGACGTAGAAGCTGAGGAGCAGGAACGCGCCGGCGGCGCCGTTGGCAGCGGGGTCGAGCCAGACGAACGCCGCCGGGATGGCGCCGTAGAAGAGGAAATCGGCCGCGATGTCGAGATAGCCGCCGAAGTCGGTCTTGCGCGTCGCCCGCGCGACGGCGCCGTCGAGCCCGTCGGCGAGCCGGCTGAGGAGGAGCGGCAGGAGCGCCCAGAGGGTCGCGCCTGCGGCGATCAGACCGGCCGACGCGAGGCCAAGGACGAGGCCCGCAAGCGTCACGGCGTCGGCGCTGACGCGCGCGTCCGCGAGCACCTGCCCCTGGCGGTTCAGGAGCGGGTCGATCAGCGGGCGGACCTTGGCGTCGAGCATGGACCATGAGGTATCCCGCCCCATGCGGCCTGTCCCGGCGACATTGCACCGGCTGACACCTTTGTTACGCGACGTGCACCCGGGGCGGCGTCGCCCGGTCACTGCCCAGATGGCCGGTCGGCGCCAAGGAACCGCGCGGGCCAGCGGCAGGTTGTGCCTGCGTTCGCATGGAGGGAGGACTCCGATGAGCACCAGCACCATCCTGCCCACGGTCCAGCCGGTCGAGGGAGACCTGCATCCGCAATCGCTCGCGCACCTGCACACGACGATCGTCGACGCGGTGAACGGACACGAATCGTTTCTCGAGCGTGCGGAGCCCGACGTCCGCCCGATGCTGACGGAGTTCCGCGACATCCACGCCCGCCACAACGCCGAACTCGCGGCACATATGGCGCGCCACGGGCAAGAGCCCGATGAGGGCGGCGGCTTCATGTCGCTCGTCCACGGCTCGGTCGCGCGCCTGCGCGACGCCTTCGGCGACGTCGACCGCGAGATCGCGCCGCAGGTCGTCGACGGGGAGCGCAAGGTCCTCGAGGCGTACAACCACGCGCTGGAGCACGGTCAGCCGACCGACGTGAATGACCTGCTCGTGCGGCAGCGCGACGAGCTCGCCCCGCTGATCGAGAAGTACGAGGCCGGCGGGCGCGGCGCGCATCCCTGACGCCGCTGCGGCGCCCGAGCCCGCCTAGGGATCGCTGCGAAAACCCGTCGCGACGACGTACTTCTCGGCGCTGTCGGCCCGGCTTGCCGGGGGCTTGATGTTCGCGACCTTGTCGAAACGCTGCTTGAGCCGCGCCTGGAGCGCACCCTCGGCCCCGCCGGCGAGCACCTTCGCCACGAATGTGCCGCCGGGGGCGAGAAGGTCGAATGCGAGGTCGGCCGCCGCCTCGCACAGCGCGACGATGCGCAGGTGGTCGGTCTGCCGGTGCCCCGAGGACGACGCTGCCATGTCGGAGAGGATGACGTCGGCCCCGCCCCCGATCCAGTCGCGGACCTGCAGGTCGGCGCCTTCGTCCATGAAGTCGAGCACATGGCAGTCGACCCCGGGGATCGGGTCGATCTCGCGCAGGTCGACGGCCAGCACCGCGCCCCGCGCCGCGTCCGCTTGGGCGCCGTCGGCGTTGACGCGCGCCGCCGCCACCTGGCTCCAGCCACCCGGTGCCGCGCCGAGGTCGACGACGCGGGCGCCGGGCACGAGGAAGCCGTAGCGATCGTCGAGCTCGATCAGCTTGTAGGCCGCGCGGCCGCGATAGCCCTCGGCCTTGGCCTGTCGGACGTAGGGGTCGTTGAGCTGCCGCTGCAGCCAGCGCGTCGACGACGCCTTGCGCCCCCGCGCCGTCTTGACCCGGACCTTGAGGTCGCGCTGACCCCGACCGCTCGACTTCTTCGCCATGCCGCTCGCGCTTCTATCCCTGCTTCGGCTCCGCCAGCACGACCAGATTGCCGTCCGGGTCCTTCATGCGGGCGATCCACGTGTCGTCCGCCTCCTCGATCGCGCCGGGAGACAGCCCGGCGTCTTCCAGCCGCGCATGTTCGTCGCGGAGGCCGGCGACGACGAGTGTCAGCACGCCCGATCCCGCATTGGCAGGATTTTCGTGGAGCTGGAAGCCGGCCTGCTCGCCGTGATGCCATTCCGCGAGGCCCGGCATCGGTTCGGCATCCGGTGCTCGAGCGAAGACGCGGGAAAACCACGTCACGCTCGACCCGACGTCCGAGCAGCTCAGTTGCGCGTAGATGGCGCGGAGCGACACGCTCACACCTCCTGTTTCGGCGACGGTCCTCGGCGTCAGTAGGGGGTGTCCTCGAGGACGCCATCCGCGGACATCTGCGCGTAGAGCAGCCCCTCGCGCAGGCCGCGGTCGGCCACGGTCAGCCGGTCCGTCGGCCAGATGCGCAGCATCGCCTGCAGGATCGCCGCGCCCGACATGATCAGCGCGTGTCGGTCCTTGCCGATGCGCGGGTCGGCGCGCCGTCCCTCGGGCCCGAGCGACAGGTAGCTCCGGATCACCCGGTCGATCTGGTCCGAGGTCATGCGCAGGCCGTCGACCTTGTTGCGGTCGTAGCGGCGGAGGCCCAAGTGGCTGGCGGCGACGGTCGTCACGGTGCCGCTGGTGCCGACGATCTGGAA
>CAYMRW010000126.1:0-6722 GCA_964392825.1 uncultured Rhodobacterales bacterium | reverse complement strand
AGCCCGAACGGGATGACGTCGTTCGTCACCATCGTCACCGCGCCGATGATGGCGCCGCGGCCGATGCGGACGTGCTGATGGATGCCGGAGAGGCCGCCGATGATGACGTCATCGGCGACGACGACGTGCCCGGCCAGGGCCGCCTGGTTGGCCATGATGACCCGGTCGCCGACGACGGCGTCGTGCCCGACGTGCGCGCCGGTCATGAACAGGCAGTCGTCACCGATCCGCGTCACGCCGCCGCCACCGGAGGTGCCCGTGTTCATCGTCACGCCCTCGCGGATGCGGCAGCGCGCCCCGATGACGAGGCGGGTATGCTCGCCCTGGAACTTCAGATCCTGGGGGATCTCGCCGATACAGGCGAAGGGAAAGACGGTCGTGCCCGCCCCGATCTCGGTGTCGCCCGAGACGACCGCGTGGCTCTTCACCGTCACGCCGCGACCGAGCTTGACCTGGGGGCCGATGACGCAGAAGGGGCCGACCTCGACGTCGGCGCCGATCTCGGCCCCGTCCTCGACGAAGGCGGTCGGGTGCACGCTCGAGCTCGGGTGGTACACGGCGCGCGTCACGTCGCCGGCAGATCCATCATCGCCGTGAACTCCGCCTCCGCCGCGAGCTGGCCGTCGACCGTGGCGCGTCCGGCGAACCGCCAGACCTTGCCGCCGCCGCGGCGCGTCTCCACGGCGATGCGCAGAGTGTCTCCGGGTCGGACCATGCGGCGGAACTTCACGTTGTCGATGGCCATGAAGTAGACAAGCATCGAGCTTTCCGCGAGACCCCGGGCGACCCCCACCATGACCGCGCAGGTCTGCGCCATCGCTTCGACGACGAGGACGCCCGGCATCACCGGCATGTCGGGAAAGTGACCCTGGAAGTGCGGTTCGTTCGCACTGACGTGCTTGATGCCGACGGCGCGGTCAGTACCCTCGATTTCCTCGACCCTGTCGACGAGCAGGAACGGGTAGCGGTGCGGCAGGATCCGGCGGATCAGATCGATGTCGGCGCTGGGAAGATCGGTCATCGGCGCCCCTTCTTCATCCGCGCGACGGGGTCGTAGCAACCCGGTCGGCCGACGGCAAGCGGTCCGCGGCCCGGCATCACTCGGCCGGCGCCACCTCCGCGGGCGATCCTCCGTCGGGCGCCGGTGGCGCGTCGCCATCCGCGCCCACACGCGCGTCGATCTCCTCGATCAGCTCGTCGGTCACGTCGGTCCGGTCGGCGGCCGCCACGACGGAGCGCAGGTCGAGCATGACCGCCGCCCCGTTCCGGCGCATGAAGTCGAGCAGGATCGGCGCGACCGTTCCGGTGAAGGTTTGCCGCTCGGCGTTGCGCAGGGCCACGAGTTCGCGGGCCTTCTCGTCCTGCTCGGTCCTCAGCGCCTCGACCTTGGCGTCGAACGCGTCGGCGAGACTCCGGAATTCCTCGGGGGCCAGGGCCGGGCGCCGCTCGGTCAGCGCCCGCTCCTCAGCGACGAGTTCGGCCTCGATCATCCGGTTCTCGGCGGCAAGCGCGTTCGACCGTTCCTCGAGCGACAGGGATATCTGCCGCCCGAGGCGGCTTTCCTCGAACAGGCGTTCCTGATCGACGACGATGACGCCGTCCGTCTCCTGCGCGGTCGCCGCGGTCGGTACGGCGAGGGCGAGGCCGGCCGCCACGCCGATGCGCCGCAGGGTTCGGCGCATCAGAACGTGGTCTGGAAGGCGAAGCTGAAGTTGTTCTCCTCGTCGTAGTCCTCGATGAGGAGGGGCGTCGAGAAGTTGAAGCGCAGCGGCCCGAGCGGCGTCGTCCAGAAGATGGAGAAGCCGATCGAGGACCGCAGGATGAAGCTGTCGTCGACGAGTTGGAGTCCGTCGTCGCCGTCGGCCCCGCCGTCGACGTTGTCGAGATCCCAGACCGAGCCGAAGTCGAGGAAGGCGCCGCCGGTGATGCCGTACTCGTCGGGCAGTCCGAGCGGGAACTCGGACTCGAACCGCAGGGCCGCGAGGTAGTTGCCGCCAAGCCCTTCGTCGTTCTCGACGCTCAGGTCGCGCGGGCCGACGCCGCGGAACTCGAAGCCGCGCAGCTCGCGCGAGGACAGGAAGTACCGGTCGGTGACGCGGCTGTCGCCGCTCAGCATCGTCAGCGCGCCGCCCTGAAGCGTCGCCCGCAGCACCACCTCCTCGTTCCAGATGCGGGTCTGGCCGGTGATCTCGGCCTCGGTGCGGACGTACTCGTTGTCGCCGCCGACGCCGGCGAATTCCTGGCCGAAGCGGAACAGGATGCCGGCGTTCGGATTGAGGCCGGTCCGCCGGGTGTCGAAGGTGTACTCGTAGCCCACCGCGGAGGTCCACAACTCACCTTCCTCGGCCTGCACGATCGGCGAGGCATCCTCGTCGACGTTCTCGATGGTCTCGTTGGCGATGCGGTAGCTGAGCGTCAGCCGACCGTTCTCGCTGATCGGGAAGTTCAGGCTCGGCTCGAGGCTGTAGACGGTCGTGTCGTAGAACGAGTTGTCGTAGCTCGTCGTCGCGTAGATCGCCGCGAAGCGGAAGCGCAGGTCGCGGCCGAGGATGTAGGGCTCGACGAAGACGAGGCGCGAGATGCCGTTCTCGGTCCCGGCCTCGAGGTCGAAGATCAGCGATTGGCCGCGGCCGAGGAAATTGCGCTCGGCGAACCCGAGGGCGAGCGCGAGGCCCGTGTCCTCGCTGAAGCTCGCGCCGAAGGTCAGCGAGCCCGTCGGCTGCTCCTCCACGTCGACGTCGACGACGATCTGGTCCTCGGCGCTGCCCTGCCGCGTGTTGACGTCGACGTTGCTGAAGTAGCCGAGCGCGCGCAACCGTTCGGCCGTCGCGCGGATCTCGCGCGGGTTGAACGGGTCGCCCTCGACGGTCGTGAACTGACGCCGGATGACCCGATCGAGCGTGGTCTGGTTGCCCTCGATGTCGATCCGCTCGACGAAGACGCGCGGACCGCGGCTGATGACGAAATTGACGTCGAGGGTTCCCGCGGCGTCGTTGCGGCTGATGACGGGCTCGACCCTGACGAAGTCCCGGCCCTGCCGGATCGCCAGCCGCTCCATCCGCGCCAGCGTGTTCTCGATCGCGGCGGGGGAATAGGTCTGGCCACGGCGAATGCGGCTGACGTCGAGATACTGCTCCGCGACGAGGCCCGGGATCTCGCTCGTGGCGCCGATGCGGCCGAAGTCGAACTGCTGCCCCTCGCGGATGTTCCAGGTGACGAAGGTGGCGTCGCGCTCGCGGGAGAACTCGGTGTTCACGTCGAGGATGCGGAAGTCTACGTAGCCGCGGCTCTGGTAGAAGTCGGTGAGGAGCTGCCGGTCGATCTCGATCCGCTCGGCGACGAAGACGTCGCGGCGGATCAGCAGCCGGAAGAGGCCCGCCTGCGTCGTCTCGAGCACGCGGCGGAGGCGGCGGTCGGAATAGGCGGTGTTGCCCACGAACGAAATGCGCTCGTTCTCGACGACGCGCCCTTCGGTCACCTCGAAGACGAGGTCGACGCGGTTGTCCGTGCGCTCGATGATGCGCGGCGTGACCGTCGCCGCGAGCCGTCCCTGGACCCGGTAGGCCTCGGCAATGCGCTGGGCGTCATTCTCCGCGACCGTCGGCGAGAAGACCCGGCGCGGCTGCGACTGCACCACGGTGAGAACCTGCTCGTCGTTGACGCTGCGGTTCCCCTCGATGGCGATCCGGTTGATCGTCGGCCGCTCCTCGACCCGGATGACGAGGGTGTTGCCCTGCGGCACCAGCTCGACATCTTCGAAGAGGCCGGAACCGAGGAGCCGCTGGAAGGCCGCGTTCAGATCGCCGCCGGTCACGGTCTGGCCCTGCGAAATCGCGGCCTCCTGCAGGACGGTGCCGGCCTCGATCCGCTGGTTGCCCTCTACCACCACCCGCGAGAAGCTGAAGCTTTGCGCGTATGCCGCCGAAGACGTTAAGAAAATGGCCGCGGCCAGCGCCGCGATCCGGCCCGCCGTCGGCAGCGCAGCGACGCGCTTTCCGAGTCCCCACATTGTCCCGATCCGCCCGTACTGCCCTTTTTCACGACGGTTATCCGCATGGGGCGGCTTTGTCAAAATGCTGTGCGCAATCTCACGGACAGAACAAGTCGTTGGTGACCGCGAAGACCATCAGCGTCAGCAGGAAGGCGAGGCCGATCGTCATCAGCACCCGCAGCGCCTGCTCGCTCGGCGGCCGGCCGCGGACGGCCTCGTAGGCGTGGAACACGAGGTGCCCGCCGTCGAGGATGGGGATTGGGAAGAGGTTCAGCAGCCCAACCGCCGTCGACAGGATGGCGATGAACCAGACGAAGCTCAGCCCGCCCTGGCTCGCCGCCTGACCGCTGGTCTGGGCGATGCCGATCGGGCCGCTGAGATTGCACGACGAGATGGCCCCCGCCGCCATGTGGTAGATGCCCGACAGGCTCGACTGGATGATGAAGCCCGTCTGTTCCACGCCGTAGGCCATCGCCGCGAGCGGCCCCGGCGTTCTCGTCTCGGGCTCGAACAGCAGGCCCCCGGTCAGGCCGACGAGCCAGCGCGTCTCGAAGCCGCCGTCGACGGGCAGGTCGACCCGGCGCGGCACGACCACCATGTCGGTCTCGTCCCCGTCGCGCCAGACGCGGAGAAGGACGGGCTCGCCGCCGGACTCGCCGACGGCCTCGCGCAGCTCCTCGAAGGACGCCACCGGCTCATCCTCGACGGCGACGATCACGTCGCCCCGGCGCATGTCGACGTCGCCCGCCGCCGAGTCCGGCGCGACCGAGACGACGACGGGCGGGAACGGGTGCGGCGCCGTCACCTCGCGCTCGGCCCCGTCGCGCAGCACGAGGTAGGGCACCTCGGGCGCCACCGGGATCTCGCGCGCGGCGGCGTCGAGCGCCTCGAAGGTCCCGGCCGGGCGCCCGTCGACTTCCAGGATGACGTCGCCCGGCTCCAGGGCGACCGCGCCCGGCATCGGCCTGATCTCGCCCACCGTCACCGGCTCCGCGGCGATACCGCGGATGCTGATGACGAGTGCGAAGACGAGGATCGAGAGCGCAAAGTTGAAGGCCGGGCCGGCCGCCACTGTCAGCGCCCGCGCCCAGAGCGGCGCGCCGTGCATGGTCCGCCGTCGCGTGTCCTCGGTCAGCGCCTCGAGCACTTCGGGGTCGTGTCCGGCACTCGCGGCGTCGGCGTCTCCGAGGAACTTGACGTAGCCGCCGAGCGGAAGCGCCGCCACCTGCCAGCGCGTGCCGCGGCGATCCTCGCGCGAGAACAGCACCGGGCCGAAGCCGAGGCTGAAGACCTCGGCATCGATCCCCGTCCAGCGTCCGACGATGTAGTGGCCGAACTCGTGCACCGCGACGATGACCGACAGCGCCACCACGAATGCCGCGATCGTCAGGAGCGCGCCGCCAAAGGATGGGATGAGGTCGATCAGGTCGGGGCCCCCGTCTTCGCGCCGAACGCGCGGATCGCCTCGCCCGCGCAGTTGCGTGCGAGGTGGTCCACCGCGAGCACAGCTTCAAGCGTGACACCGGCGCGCAGGTCCGAGCCCGCGGCCAGGCGGTCGAGCGTCTCCTCCACCACATCCGCCATGGCGGAGAAGCCGATGCGCCCCCCGATGAAGGCGTCGAGCGCCGTCTCCTTCGCCGCGTTGAAGGCCGCGCCCGAAAGCCCGCCGGACCGCATCACCTGACGCGCGAGCCGCAGCGCCGGCCAGCGATCCTCGTCGGGCCGGCGGAACGTCAGGTTGGCGATGGCGGCCAGGTCCAGCCGCTCGACATCGAGCTCCCGCCGCTCCGGCCAGTGCATGGCGTAGCCGATCGCGTGACGCATGTCGGGCGGCCCGAGATGCGCCATCAGCGCCCCGTCGGTGAAGCCGACGAGGGCGTGGATCAGGCTCTGAGGGTGGATCACGACCTCGATCTGCGCGGGGTCCAATCCGAAATACTCTTTCGCCTCTATGAGTTCCAGGGCCTTGTTGAACAGGCTTGCGCTGTCGATGGTGATGCGCTGTCCCATCTCCCAGTTCGGGTGACAGGCGGCCTCCGCCGGCGTCGCCGTCCGCAGCCTCTCCAGCGGCCAGTCGCGGAAGGCGCCGCCCGAAGCCGTGATGATGACCCGCTCGACCGAGTCGCGGTCCTCGCCGCAGAGCGCCTGGAAGATGGCCGAGTGCTCGCTGTCGACGGGCAGGAGGGTGGCGCCGCTCGCGCGGACCTCCTCCATCACCAGCGGCCCCGCGGCCACCAGCGTCTCCTTGTTGGCGAGCGCCAGCGTACCGCCGCCGGCGATGGCATGAAGGCCCGGTTCCAGCCCCGCGGCGCCGACGATGGCCGACATCGTCCAGTCCGTCGCGCGGGCGGCCGCCTCGAGGATCGCGGTGCGTCCGCCCGCGGCCTCGATCCCCGAGCCGGCAAGATGCTCACGGAGCTCGCCGAGCGCCGCCTCGTCGCCGACGACGGCGACTTCCGCCCCGACCCGCCGCGCCTGCTCGGCTAGAAGCGCGGCGTTGCTGTTTCCGGTGAGCGCGATCACCGACCAGCGTTCGGCATCCGAGGCGATCAGGTCGACGGTGTTGCGTCCGATCGAGCCCGTGGCGCCGAGGACCGTCGCCCGCCTCACAGCGGAACCGGCGGGAAGTCCACCAGTTGTTCGACCAGAAGGAAGAACACCGCGGCGCCGAGCATTCCGTCGAAGCGGTCGAAGATGCCGCCGTGCCCCGGCAGGAGCGACGAGGAATCCT
>CAYMRW010000125.1:0-6730 GCA_964392825.1 uncultured Rhodobacterales bacterium | reverse complement strand
GCGGTGTTCACCGCCGCCTACGAGTTCAGCCGGCACTGGGCCGGCGCCATCGAGAGCCGGTGGGACATCGAGGCGGATCGCGTGTCGCGCACCGACCTCGATCTGACTTACCGCAACGAATGCCTTGCCGTGGATGTTTACCTCTCGCAACGCTACGACGACGAGGACAGCCTGGAGACGACCTACGACTTCGGCGTCGAGGTATCGCTGCAGGGCATCGGACGCGGCAACGCCCGGCGCTACGCGCGCAGTTGCCCGGGATAGGGAGGAGATCGTGACCAGCATGCAAACCCTACGCCGGGCGCTGACGCCGGTTCTTGCCGCCAGCGTCGGCCTCGTCATCGCCGTCGCGGCGGCCGGGCAGTCCTTTGCGCCGGTGGCGCAGGTGAACGACGGCGTCGTGACGGCCTGGGAGCTGCAGCAGCGCCAGCGCATGCTGGGCGTTCTGCGCGCGCCGCCCGAGGTGCAGGCCGGGGCCCTCGACAGCCTGATCAATGAGCGGTTGCAGCTGCAGGCGGCGGAGACCCTGGGCGTCGAAGTGAGCGAAGAGGAGATCGACGCCGGGATCCAGGAATTCGCCGGGCGCGGCGACCTGACCGCGGAGAGGTTCCTCGAACTCATCGGCAACGAGGGGGTGGACCGGACCACGATCCGCGACTTCGTCGTCGCCGGGCTCGCCTGGCGCGCCGCCGTGCAGGCGCGGTTCGGCGCGCAGGTGAACATCACCGAAGACGAGGTCGCCCGCGAGCGGGAGGCCGTCGGTCCGACCGACGGTCCGCGCGTGCTTCTGTCCGAGATCATCCTGCCCGCGCGCAACGAGATCGAGGAGCTCGACTCGCGCGCGCTGGCCGAAGAGATCCGGGGGCTTCGCTCGTTCGACGCCTTCTCGGCCATCGCCCGCGAGCATTCGACGGCGGATTCGGCCGAGGAGGGCGGACGCATCGACTGGATCCCGCTCGCCGAACTGCAGGGCCCCGTCGCCGCCACCGTCGGAGGTCTGCAGCCGGGGCAGGTGACGCCGGTGATCGACGTGCCCGACGGCCTCGCGCTGTTCCAGCTGCGCGGGCGCTCGCAGACGGCGCTCGCTCCGGGCGAGGTGGTCATGGACTACGCGCAGGTGCTGATCCCCGGCGGTCGAACCGACCGCGCCCTTCGGACCGTCGCGGCGATCGAGGCCGAGAGCGACACGTGCGACGATCTCTATGGCAACGCGCGCTCGGGCCAGGTCGTCCGCGAGGAGCGGCCTCTCGCACAAATCCCGGGCGACATCCGCGCCGAACTCGAGCGCCTCGACCGGAACGAGACCTCGACGCGGCTCGCGCGCGGCGACGCGCTGGTGCTCCTGATGCTCTGCGAGCGCGGTGTCAGCGGGTCGCTCGCCATCGAGGATACCGCCGCCGCGGCCCGCCTCCGCAACGAGGAGCTCGCGGGCCTTGCCGACATCTGGCTCGCGGAGCTGCGCGCCGACGCCTTCATCCGCACTGGCGGGGAGTGAGCCCGTCGATCCGTCCGCCCCGATCGTCCTGACCTGCGGCGAGCCCGCGGGGATCGGACCCGAGATCGCCGCCGCGGCGTGGACCGCGCTCGGCGCCCGCCTGCCCTTCGTCTATCTCGGCGATCCCGGGCATCTGCCCGCGGGCACCCCGGTCTGCCGGATCCGCGACCCGGGCGAGGCGCGGCACGCCGCCGGGCGCGGCCTGCCGGTGCTCGCGCATCCGTTTCCCGGATCGCGTCGTCCGGGCGTTCCCGTGCCCGAGCAGGCTGCCGCCGTCGTCGCCGTCATCGCGCGGGCGGTCGACCTGGTACGCGGCGGCGCCTGCGCGGCGATGGTGACGAACCCGATCCACAAGAAGGCGCTGATGGACGGCGCGGGGTTCGCGCATCCGGGCCATACGGAGTACCTCGCATCGCTCGCCGGCGTCCCGCGGGTCGTCATGATGCTGGCGTCGGAGCGGCTGCGCGTGGTCCCGGCGACGATCCACATGGCCCTTTCCGACGTGCCGGCGGCGCTCGACCGCGGGCTTCTCGGCGACACCGTCCGCATCACCGACATGGCACTCCGTCGGGACTTCGGGATCGAGACGCCGCGGATCGCCGTGACCGGCCTCAATCCCCATGCCGGCGAGGGCGGCGTGATGGGCCGCGAGGAGATCGAGACGATCGGCCCCGTGATCGACGCCCTCCGGCAGGAGGGGCTGGCGGTGACCGGCCCGCACGCGGCCGACACGCTGTTTCACGAGGCCGCACGCCGGACCTACGACGCCGCCATCGCGATGTACCACGACCAGGCGCTGATCCCGATCAAGACGCTGGATTTCGACAGCGGCGTCAACGTCACGCTCGGCCTGCCTTTCGTGCGGACCTCGCCCGACCACGGCACCGCCTTCGACATCGCCGGCAGCGGCCGCGCCAATCCGACGTCGCTCATCGCCGCGCTCCGCCTCGCCGAAAGCATGGCCCGCAACCGCAGGGCGGCGGCCGCCCGGTGATCGACGATCTGCCGCCCCTGCGGGAGGTGATCGCGGCACACGGGCTCGCGGCGCGCAAGGCCCTCGGCCAGAACTTCATCCTCGATCTGAACCTCACCGCCAAGATCGCGCGCCTCGCCGGGGCCCGGGGGCAGACCGTGCTCGAGATCGGCCCCGGACCCGGCGGCCTGACGCGCGGCCTCCTCGCCGAGGGGGCGGCGCGGGTCGTCGCCGTCGAGAAGGACCCGCGCTGCCTGCCGGCGCTCGAGGAGATCGCGTCGCGCCATCCCGGCCGGCTCGACATCGTGGTGGGCGACGCGCTCGCGAGCGACCTCGGCAGCCTCGCGGGAGACGGGGCGCGAATCGTGTCGAACCTGCCCTACAACGTCGGCACCGAACTCCTGACCCGGTGGCTCGATCCGCCCGATTGGCCGCCCTTCTGGACCTCGATGACGCTGATGTTCCAGCGCGAGGTGGCGGAGCGTCTCGTCGCGGAGCCGGGGAGCGGCGCATACGGGCGGCTCTCGATCCTGGCGCAGTGGCGGACGGAGCCGCGGATCGTCCTGGACCTGCCGCCGGCGGCCTTCGTACCCGCGCCGAAGGTGCGCTCGGCCGTGGTCCGCCTCGACCGGCTGCCGGAGCCGCGCTACCCGGCCGACGCCGCGACGCTCTTTCGTCTCGTTGCGGCGGCGTTCGGACAGCGGCGGAAGATGCTGCGGGCCGCCCTCAGGGGTGTGGCACCCGACATCGAGGCGCGCCTGGCCGAAGCCGGCATCGAGTCTTCTCAACGGGCCGAGACGGTGCCGCTCGCAGCGTATTGCGCCCTGGCCCAGACGTTCGACCCCTAGGTCGCCTGCGTCGTGGACATCGGGCCGCCCGCCCGGGCAGCGCGCGCCCTCGCCAGGCCGCGGATGGCGCTACTCGGCCGCCTCGGTTTCGTCGTTGGCGGACTTGTCCTCCTGCGGCCCTTCCTCGCCCTTGGTGCGCCGCTTGCGGCGCGGACGGCTGGGGCGGCTCTCCGGCGTCTCGACGAGCGTGCTGTCGTCGCCGCCGCTGCCGGTGTCGATGACGTCGCCCGGTGCCTCCGTCGGCTCGGGCCGGGCCTCGGCGGCCTGCTCCTTGCCCCGACGCTCGCCGCCCTGGTCGCGCGGCCGCTGTTCGTCCTGGGTGTCGTGCCCGTTCATCGCCGGCCGCTCCTCCCGGGTCGCCTCGGACGGCTGGTCGTCGTCATCCCGGCGGCTCTGGCGATCGCGGTGCTGCTGATCCTGCTCGCGCCGCGCATCCTGCTCGCGCTGCGCCTCGGCCAGCATCCGCGTGTAGTGCTCGGCATGCTGCTGGAAGTTCTCGAAGGCGACCCGGTCATTCGAGAGCTGCGCATCGCGGGCGAGCTGATTGTACTTGTCGATGATCTGCTGCGGCGTGCCGCGCACCTTGCCCTCGGGCCCCGAGGAGTCGAAGACGCGATTGATGACGTTGCCGACGGAGCGATTGCGGTTCGACTTCGACCGCGAACGTGACTTCGAAGATCTCATGTAAACTCTTGTCCAGCCTTGTTTTCGGCGTTCGCATCGGGCGCGGCCGAGGAAACGGCTCCGCAATCTCCGATGTCGAGGCAGTGTTAGTGGCAGCGCCCTCGGGCTTCCGCCAACCGCACGCCCGACTATGCATGATGAGTGCGGCAGGGCAAGCGCAAAGTCTGAAGAAAACGGCGCATGCGGCGCGCCGGACGCGGATCGGGTCAGGGCCGCCGCGCCTCGACCACCCGTTCCCTGCCATCGAGGTCATGATGGTACGCCACGTCCCCGAGGCCCGCATCGGCGAAGATCGCGGCGACCGGCCGGGCCTGATCGGCGCCCACCTCGACGAGAAGCCGTCCGTTCGCAGCAAGATGGCGGGCGGCCCCCTCCGCGATCCGGCGGTACGCCGCGAGCGGATCGGGTCCGGGTGTCAGGGCGACCGCGGGCTCCCACGCGAGATCGGGATGCAGGGACGGCATCTCCGCCGCGCCGATGTAGGGGGGGTTCGAGACGATGAGGTCCCACCGCCCCCGGATCGCCGTGTACCAGTCGGAGCGACGGAGCGTCGGCGCGAGCCCAAGGTCGTCGGCGTTCCTCCGCGCGACGGCGAGAGCTGTCTCCGAGACGTCGATCCCCGTCCCCGCGACGCCGGGGCGTTCGGCCATCAGGGTGAGCAGGATGCAGCCGCTGCCCACCCCGAGGTCGAGGGCGTTCGCGAAGGACTGCCGAAGCGCCGCCTCAACCAGGGTCTCGGTCTCGGGCCGCGGGTCGAGGACGTCGGGCGTCACGCGAAAGCGGCGCCCCCAGAACTCGCGCCAGCCGACGATCTGCGCCACGGGCTGGCGGACGGCGCGCCGGTCGAGCATCCCGGCCAGGACGTCGCGGGACGCGAACGGTTCGTCGAGCATCAGCGTCAGCCGGTCGCGGTCGACGCCGAGGGCGTAAGCGACGAGCCAGCGCGCGTCCCGCTCGGGCTGCGGCACCCCGGCGGCGGCGAGGCGGCGGACAGCGCCCGCCAGCGCCTCGCGCACGGTCACATGCCGCTCGCCGCCAGCGCCTCCGCCTGCGCCTCGGCGGTGAGCGCGTCGGTGATCTCGTCGAGGTCGCCGCCGATGACTTCCGCCAGCCGATAGAGGGTCAGCCCGATGCGGTGGTCGGTCACCCGGCCCTGCGGGAAGTTGTAGGTGCGGATCCGCTCGGAGCGGTCGCCCGAGCCCACCTGCGCCTTGCGGTCGGCCGCCCGCTCCTCCTCGGCGCGGCGCCGCTCGATGTCGTAGAGACGGGCCTTCAGCACCTGCATGGCGATGGCGCGGTTCTGGTGCTGCGACTTCTCGGACGAGGTGACGACGATGCCCGTGGGCACGTGCGTGATGCGCACCGCCGAATCGGTCGTGTTGACGTGCTGTCCACCAGCGCCCGACGCCCGCATCGTGTCGATCCTTAGGTCGGCGGGGTCGACCTCGATGTCGACGTCCCCGGGCTCGGGCAGGACCGCGACCGTCGCCGCAGAGGTGTGGATGCGTCCGCCCGACTCGGTGCTCGGCACCCGCTGCACGCGGTGGACGCCCGATTCGTACTTCAGCCGGGCGAAGACGCCGTCGCCCGCGACGTTGACCACGGCCTCGCGGATGCCGCCGAGCTCGGTCTCGGTCACCTCGACGGGCTGCCAGCGCCAGCCGCGCCGTTCGGCGTAGCGCTGGTACATGCGCAGCAGGTCGCCGGCGAAGAGCGCCGCCTCCTCGCCGCCGGTCCCGGGGCGGATCTCGACGATCGCGGGACGGGCATCGGCAGCATCCCGCGGCAGGAGCGCCAGCTTGAGCGCACTCTCGACGCCGGGCGCCTGCGCTTCCAGCGACTCGATCTCCTCGCGCGCGAGCGTCTTCAGCTCGGGATCGCCGAGCATCGCCTCGGCTTCGGCGCGCGCGTCGCGCAGGCGACGCCACTCGGCCACCTGCTCGGCCACCGGGCGCAGCTCGGCGTACTCGCGCCCGAGCGCCGCGAGGTCGCCCGTGCCTTCGGCCATCCGCGCCTCGAGGTACTCGAAGCGCCGGCTGATCTCGGCCAGTCGATCCTCGAAACTCATGCGCGCGGGTTTCGCCGATGCCCTCCGGGCGGTCAAGCGCGCGACTTGCGCGGTCGCGCCGGGCCCGTGCTATCGTCTGCGAATGCGTGCGCTCGCGATCCTCTTCGCCCTTGCCGTTCCCGCGGCGGCCGCCGACGGCCGGCCCGAGATGTTCTGCACCGACCGCAACGGCGATCGGGTCGAACTCGGCGGACTTACCTGTATCGCGGCGGGCTGCGTGCCGCCGTATCTCGCGCGGTGCGAGATGTCGCTCAACAGCCCGATGTGGCGAAAGCTTGAGGAGGGGTGCCCCGCGGTCAGCCGGGTTCCGCCCCGCCCTGCAACTCCGACAGCCACCGCTCGATCCGCGCCCGGTTGACGCCGAGATCGGACCGCCCGAACCGCGCCCGGCCGAGGAGCACGGGCGCCACCTGGCCCGCGTCCGTCTCGACGGCGACGGTGGTGTAGTCGGGAAAGCCCCAGACCCGCGACCGGCTCTCGTAGGTGATGCGACCCTCCCCGACGCTGCCGGCGATGCGCCGCGTCCGCGGCTCGGCCGTGGCGATGGCGTCGAGGCGGCCAAGCACCTCGCCGGCCGTGCCGTCGAGCCGCGGCGGCGCGGCGTCGGCGTCGTCGCGGACCAGCCAGCCGCCCTGCCCCGGCGCCTCTGCCCGCAACGGATC
>CAYMRW010000124.1:0-6759 GCA_964392825.1 uncultured Rhodobacterales bacterium | reverse complement strand
TGGCCGACGAGAAGGAGGCCCGGTTCCGCCGGCGGCTCGGCACCGAAGCCGAACCACTGAAGGGACTGCATGCGCTCCTCGCCTGGGCGGACGCCCGTAACCTGCCGATGGCGGTGGTCACGAACGCGCCGCGCGTCAATGCCGACGCCATGCTCGGCGCCATCGGCATCGGCGACCGGTTCCCGGTCGTGGTCGCGGGGGGCGACCTGCCCCGCGGAAAGCCCGACCCCCTGCCCTACCTGACCGCCGCGGCGCGGCTGTCGGTCGAACCCGCGTATGCGATCGCGTTCGAGGACAGCCCCTCGGGCATCGGCTCGGCCGTGGGCGCGGGCGCCATGGTGTTCGGCGTCCGCTCCTCGCTGGGCGATCGCGCCCTGCGCGATGCGGGGGCGCACGCCAGCATCGCCGATTTCGACGATCCCGCCCTCTGGGCGCACCTGAAGGAGCACGCCGCGTGACCGAGACCGTCCTGCAATCGAAGTCGAAGACCGTCGTCATCGGCTTCGGTCAGCCCTTCTGCGTGATCGGGGAACGGATAAACCCGACCGGGCGCAAGAGGCTCGCGGCCGAGCTCGAGGCCGGGGACTTCTCGACCGTGGAGGCGGACGCGCTGACGCAGGTCGCGTGCGGGGCCATGGCGCTCGACGTGAACGCGGGCGTCGTCTACAACTCCAACCCCGATCCGAACGAGACCGAGCCGCCGCTGATGCGGCGCATGATCGAGTTGGTGCAGGGGCTGGTCGACGTGCCGCTCGTCATCGACTCGTCGGTGCCGGGCGCGCTTCGGGCGGGGCTCGAGACGGCCCAGGGGCGCCCCCTCGTCAACTCCGTGACGGGCGAGGACGAGCGCCTCGAGTCGGTGCTGCCGCTCATCGCCAAGTACGGCGTGCCGGTGGTGGCGATCTCCAACGACGACACCGGCATCTCCGAGGATCCCGACGTGCGCTTCGCCGTGGCGAAGAAGATCGTGGAGCGGGCCGCCGACCACGGCATCCCGGCGCACGACATCGTCGTCGATCCGCTCGTCATGCCCGTGGGCGCGATGGCGACCGCGGGGCGGCAGGTCTTCGCGCTCGTTCGCCGTCTGCGAGAAGAGCTTGGAGTGAATACCACCTGCGGGGCATCGAACGTCTCCTTCGGACTGCCAAATCGACATGGCGTCAACGCCGCCTTCCTCCCGATGGCGATCGGGGCCGGCATGACCTCGGCGATCATGAACCCGACCCGCATCCAGGAGATGGAGGCGATCGCCGCCGCCAACCTGCTGATGAACAACGACCCGAACGGCGCGGCCTGGATTGGCTTCTCGCGCGTCGCCGAGGCGGTGAGCCAGGGTACGCCCTTCGCCGAGGCGGCGCAGGCTTCTTCGGCGGGCCGCACACGCCGGCGGCGCCGGGGCTGAACCACGGGACATTTCTGCAGTACGTTAAGCAAAACTTACCGGAAACCTTTTGACGATGGCCACGTTGAACGATAACTGCTGAATTCGCGGCAACCTGGAAACGAACTATCCGGGTTCGCCTGTCTGGTACTGGTACAATGTCGGAGAGCGAGCATGTTTAGACTTGTAGGTGGGATTGCGGTGGCGAGTACGTTGGCGCTGGGTGGCGCCACGGCCGCGAGCGCCGCGCTTCTGGACTTCACGGATAACTCGGTGGGGCTGAGCGGTACCATCGCCGGTACCACATACACGGTCACCGGGTTCCCCGTTGATCCCAACCGGTCGGAAGCCTTCGACGGCACGGCATCGGACATCGTCGGCGTCGACCTCGCGCTCGACAACGACGGGATCGGGATCGCGGACGACGAGATCACCTTCGGGGAAGAGTACGTCGAGATCGTCTTCGGTCGCGAAGTGACCATCCTGGACGTCTACTTCCTCGATCTGTTCGTGAATCCGCAGGACGAACTCGATCGTGAGCGCGCCGTCATCAGCATCGACGGCGCCGAACCGATCTTCTTCCAGGACGGGATGCAGGCGAAGGCCGGCAACAACTCGGGCTTCGCCGATCGCGTGGGTCCGCTGACCGGCACGACGTGGCGCTTCACCGAGGGCGAGGGCAACGATGGCTTCGGCCAGCCGGACTATGCCCTCGCCGCGCTTGAAGTCGCGCCGATCCCGGTGCCCGCCGCCGGCCTCCTGCTGCTTGGGGGCCTCGGGGTGCTGGGCGCCGTCAAGCGCCGCAAGGCCTGACCGCGGCCATACGGACGACGAAGGGCGGGCTTCACGGCCCGCCCTTTCGATTCCGGGCGTCTGGCGTTCCGCCCGGCCGGCTGTTCCCTAATCGCCCTTGCCTGCAATCCGGTTTGGGAAGCGGGAAGCAAGGCGGTCAACCGCGCATGAGTGATATCGGACGGTGTGCTCGGCTGTGGGGCTTACGCTAAAGTTTCGTCGCGTTTGACGAAGGCCCTTGATGATCCGGCCTCGGTCAGTCGTCCGGCAATTGCAGCATTATGGATGCCAGGGTGCCCCCGTTTGCGGACGCCTTTTCGGGGAAGCTTCCTTTCCTCCGGCACCGGTGCGCCGCATTGCCTCGGAGAAGTTGGGCTTTCGTTCCGCCGCCCGAGCCGTCACTGTCAGGGCCGAAGCCCGAGAATCCAGCAGAGCCTGTCCATGTCCGAGCCATTCGTCGTCTTCATGCCGTCGGGGCGACGCGGCCGCGTGCCGCCGGGAACCACGGTGTTGCAGGCCGCACGCCTGCTCGGCGTCGACCTCGATTCGGTCTGCGGCGGTCGAGGCATCTGCTCGCGGTGCCAGATCGAGCCCGGATACGGCGCCTTCCCCAAGCTTGGCGTGACCTCGACGCCCGAGGCTCTGAGCCCGTGGAACGCCGTCGAGGCGCGCTACGACGACAAGCGCGGCCTGACGGCGGGCCGCCGCCTCGGCTGCCAGGCCGAGATCCGAGGCGACGTGGTCATCGACGTACCCGCCGCGAGCCAGGTCCACCGGCAAGTCGTCCGCAAGGCCGCCGACGCCAGGCCGGTCGTCATGGATCCGGCCTCGCGGCTTCTCTACGTCGAGGTCGGCGCCGCGCGGCTCGACGATCCCGCGGGCGATCTGGAGCGATTGCGGCGCGCGCTCGCGGGGCAGTGGCAGATCGACGACGTCCGCTGCGGTCTGCGCGCCCTCGCCCGGCTGCGCGCGGCGCTCGGGCGGCAGCAGGACGTGACGCTCGCGCTCCATGGCGACCAGATCGTCGACGTCTGGCCGGGCTATCGCGGAGGGCCGCTCACCGGGCTCGCCATCGACGTCGGCTCGACCACGGTCGCAGCGCATCTCTGCGCCCTCGACGACGGGCGCGTGCTCGCCTCGGCGGGGATCATGAACCCGCAGATCCGCTTTGGCGAGGATCTGATGAGCCGCGTGAGCCACGCGATGATGGACGCCGCCGGCGCCGGGCGGATGACCGCGGCGATCCGGGAGGCCCTGAGCGACCTCGCCGGCGAGCTTCTCGCCGAGGCGGAGGCCGACCCCGAGATGCTGGTCGAGGCGGTGGTCGTCGGCAACCCCGTCATGCACCACCTGCTCCTCGGCCTCGATCCGGTGCCGCTCGGCCAGGCGCCCTTCGCGCTCGGCACGTCCGAGCCCCTGGATTTCCCCGCGGCCGAGATCGGACTTTCGGGGATCAATCCCTCGGCGCGGGTACACGTGCTCCCCTGCATCGCCGGGCATGTCGGCGCCGACGCCGCGGCGGTGGTGCTGGCCACGCGGCCCGACCTCGCGGACGAGCTGACCCTCGTCGTCGACGTCGGCACGAACGCCGAGATCGTGCTCGGCAACCGCGAGCGCCTGCTCGCCTGCTCCTCGCCGACCGGCCCGGCCTTCGAGGGGGCGCAGATCTCCTCAGGGCAGCGTGCCGCCCCGGGCGCGATCGAGCGGGTGCGCATCGACCCCGCGACCGCCGCGCCGCGGTTCCGGGTCATCGGATGCGACCTCTGGTCGGACGAGCCGGGCTTCGCCGAGGCGACGGCGGTCACCGGCGTCTCCGGCATCTGCGGTTCCGGCATCATCGAGGCGGTGGCCGAGATGCGCCTGGCGGGCCTCGTCGACGCCTCGGGCCTGATCGGCGGGCCCGAGCGCACGGGCACCGATCGCTCGGTTGCGGACGGACGGACCTTTGCCTACCTGCTGCACGAGGCCGACGGGCGCCGCATCCTCGTCACCCAGTCCGACGTCCGGGCGATCCAGCTCGCCAAGTCGGCCCTCTACGCCGGGGCGCGGCTTCTGATGGACGAGATCGGCGTCGATGCGGTCGACCGCGTGATCCTCGCCGGCGCCTTCGGTGCGCACATCTCGCCGCGCCACGCGCTGATCCTCGGCATGATCCCCGACTGCGACGAGGCCCGCGTCACCTCGGCCGGCAACGCCGCCGGCGCCGGGGCGCGCATCGCGCTCCTTTCCCGCGCCGCGCGGGCCGAGATCGCCGCCATCGCCCGCCGGATCGAGAAGGTCGAGACGGCGATCGAGCCGCGGTTTCAGGAGCACTTCGTCGCCGCCAACGCGATTCCCCACGCGACCGCAGGTTTCGCCCGCCTGCGCGGCACCGTGACGCTGCCCGACGTCTCCTTCGGCGCCACCGGCAGCCGCGAAGGCGGTCGCCGGCGGCGACGTGCCTGAGCCTCAGGGGCAGCCGGCCCCGCTGGCGGTCAGGTACATCGACGAACCGACGATCCAGCCGGTGCGGTCGCCGACACGGATCCGGTACCAGCGCTCTCGCTTGCCGGCCCAATTCACGAGGCGGGTTGCGAGAACGTCGTAGCTGCGGAACGCGAAGTTGCCGACCGGCAGTTCGACGGCGGCATGGCTCGGGGTCTCGCGCAGGCTTGCGAACGGATGCGTCACCCGCACCCGGCAGGTGGCCGCCGCCTCGGCCGGCGCCGGCGCCTCCGCCGCGCGCAGGTCCGGCAGCAGCCGCACGCCGTCAGCGGCCGTCCCGGTCGGCTCGATCCCCTCGGTTCGCTGAAAGCTCCGCAGCGCCTCGGCCGAGCCGCGGCCCCATGTCCCGTCCAAGTCGAGGCGGTAGAGCCCGAGCCGGCGCAACTCGGTCTGCACCGCGTGGATCTCGTTCCGCGTCGGGTCAGGCTCGCGCCTGGGCAGCTCGGCGTCCGGCGCGTCGACCGCGTCCGCCGCCCCTGCCGTGTCCCCGGAAGCCGCAGGTGCCGGTGGCATCTGCGTTCCAGCTGCTTCTGTCGAACCATCTTCGGCGGCGTCCGCAGCGGGGCCGCTGCCGCCCGTGTCCGGTTCGTCGGTGGCGGATCCCAGAAGAAGGACGACCACGAGACCAGTGCCGATGAGAGCCAGCGTGGTCCAGGCCGCGCGCTTCGACATGCCTTGCTGAGCGGGGTCGGTTCGGGATGGGGAAGTCGCCGCGCGGTCGGAACGGCGGCTCCATCGAGGCGGTCGCCGGAAGGGGCGGGAGCCGCTTTGGCGCTCCGCGCCTGGTGTGCTGCCGAGGTTGTTTGCGATCTTCACCGGCGCGGTCTGCCGGTCGCTCCAGAGCTGCGGCTGCATCGGTGCGCGGCTGGTGGCGACGCGGCGGCGGACGAAGCCGTAGAGGTCCTCGATGGTGATCTCGCTGCCCTCGATCTCGTCGGTGCCGCTCAGCGCCTCTACGAGGTGGTGCGTGAAGAGCGACCGGCCGTCCTTCTCGAAGGCGCTCTCGTCCGCGGCCGAGGCAGCCAGGGTGAAAACGCCGTGCCCGCCGGGATCGAAGTCGGACTTGCGCAGGCGCGCGGCGCCGTGTGCGCGCTTGGCCCCGCGCGGCATGAACGCGCCGCTGTGGCAGCAGTCGAGGATCAGTACCTGCCGGCGGGCATAACTGTACTCCATCTGCCGGCGAACGAATTCGGCGCCGATCGAGACCGCGTCCGGCGCCGCCGCCTCGGAGCCCGGCAGCGCCAGGTAGAGGTTGCCGCGGTCGTCGCGCAGCCCGTGGCCGGTGTAGTAGAGCAGCACGAGATCGTCCGGCGCCCGGTCCTTGAAGTGCGCGACGATGCGGCGGCGCGTCTCGTCGAGGCCCGCGTTCAGCAGAAGGCACGTCTCGAACCCGGCGATCTCGGGCCGGGCGAGTACCTCGCGGAGCGCGATGACGTCGTTTTCGGGGGCGTAGAGGCGGTCGAGGCCGGCATCGTGGAACGTGCTGATCCCGATGAGCAGAGCGTAGCGTCCAGCCATTGGCGCGCAGAGGCTCCTTCGCATAAGGTCGCGGCAAGTCTAGCAGACCCTCCCCGGACCAGGAACGCCATGACGGGAATCCTTACCTTCGACACACCCCATGGCCGTGTCGCCGTCGAGGTTGACGACGCCACCGCGCTCGCCGCCGCCGACGGCGCGGAGGGCGATGGCGGCTGGGTGGCCAAGGGGCCGGCACGCCGCATAGCCGGGGGCACGCTGATCGCGCACGCATCCACCTCGCTCGACGAGGCCATGACCACGGTCCGCGCCTACGCCGCCAGCATCGATGAGATGATGCGCGGGCTCGCGGTCGCGCCCGACGAGGTGTCGGTCGAGCTCGGGCTGAGGCTCGCGGGCTCGGCCGGCTTCGTGATCGCCAAGGCCGGCGCCGAGAGCCAGGTGCGGATCGCGCTGACCTGGAAGCCTAGGCTGCCAAGGGCCGGGGCAGGCGGCGACGGCGAGCCCGCTTGACGCGGCCGCGGTCGCGGCGCTACCCCTCATGCCGGTGCGCGGGTGTAGCTCAATGGTAGAGCAGGAGCTTCCCAAGCTTAAGACGAGGGTTCGATTCCCTTCACCCGCTCCAC
>CAYMRW010000123.1:0-6821 GCA_964392825.1 uncultured Rhodobacterales bacterium | reverse complement strand
TGCGCCATGCAGCCGACATGACGGTGATCCGTGCCGCAGCACCCGCCGACGACCTTCAGCGCCGGGAGCTGTCGGGACAGAGCGGCATGCAGCGCACCGAACTCCTCGGGATCGCCGTCGTCCAGGGTCTCTGCCTCGTCGAGTTCCGCATGGCTCAGCCGCGATGCGTTCGCGCGAACACCGCGGATACGACGGCACCAGGCCTCGTCGATGAGAACGTCGCGAAAGTGCTCGGGATGCGCGCAATTGATCATGTAGTAGAGCGGCGCACCCCCGGTTGCGGCATCCGTCTCGCGCACGGCACGCGCGAGCGGCGTTCCGTCCGGCAGGCGTCCGTCCGTCTCCACGGTGTAAGAGATCGCAGCGGGCACGCCCGCCTTGACGCTTGCACGGGCGAACCCGATCGCCTCCGGCATGCTGCCGAAGGTCAGCGCGCTGACCAGATCGACCCCGCATGTCGCGAGCAACGCGATCTGCGGTGCATGGATCGCCTCGGCGGCGGCCGCGTCGAGGGCGAGCGTGCCGTCATAGGCGTCGCCGGCGGGTCCGATCACGCCATTCACCAGGATCGGCGAAACGCGGTCTTTCCACCGCTCCCGGATCGCCTGGGCAAACCGGACGGCCTCGCGGGTGAGCTCCTCCATCTGGGCGGGGGACCGGCCGACCGCGTCGGACCAATGCGTCCCGGAGCGCCAGGTGTTGGTGTCGAGAACGAAACCCGTTCCGGCCGTCTCGGCCATCGCAACGAAGCGGTCGAAGTACTGGTTCATCGCCGCACGAGCGGCGTCGTCTTCGAGCAGGACGCAGGCCGCGAAGGCCGGCAGGTCGAACCCTTCGAGGAACAGCATGGAGGTCTCAAACCCGCCATCGGTCAAATAGGTGCGCGGGTCGGCGAGGTAGCCGCGGGTCACGTCGGTGTGGAAGGCTTTGTTTTGGTTTTGAATGGTCATCACTTGATCCTTGCTCACGATTGATTGGCCTGATCGGCCGTTGTCATGGGCAGGGTCATGGACCTGTGGGTCGAGTCGCGTTAGAAGGGAAATGGAAAAGAACGGTGATATTCGGACGTACAAGGCCCGCTGGAGAGCAAAATGACGATCAATACCACGGTAATCGGATCACGCCATGCCGGCACCTCGACGCTGTTCTCGATCCTCGACGTCCTGGCGTCGGTGGGACGCGATTGGGAAATGCTGCACGGGCTTCCGGTGCAGGTCCCGATCTTCGATGTCAGCCTCAGGACGACGGACGGCGCGCCTTATTGGGACATCAACGGTCGCAAGATCACACCCGACGCGGTAATGACCGAAGCGCCTGAGCCCGACCTCATCATCGTGTCAGATCTACATTTCGATCCGAATGCAGGCTTGCCCGACGATCTGAAGCCTGTCGCCGACTGGCTTCGTGCGGCCCATGCGCGCGGCGCCATCGTCACATCCGTCTGTTCGGGAACGGTCCTGCTTGGCGCGGCCGGCCTGCTCGACGGCAAGGAGGCGACGACCCATTGGGGCTTCGCCGACATGCTGGGCCGGGAGTTCCCCGAGGTGAAGGTTTGCCGTGACCGCATTCTTGTGCCCGCAGGGGAAGGTCACCGCGTTGTCACCGCGGGCGGCGTGTCGGCCTGGGCCGACCTGATGCTCTACCTGATCGCGCGTTTCGCGGGGGCGGATGAGGCGCGCCGTATCGCCAAGCTCTACCTGATCGACCCGCATCTGGACGGGCAAATGACCTACGCATCCCTGACATCCGGACGCCAGCACGAGGATCATCTGATCTCCGAGGCTCAGGTCTGGGCGGCACAGCACTACGACACCCCGAGCCCCGTCGCCGCCATGGCGGAACGCAGCGGCATGACCGAGCGCGGGTTTCATCGCCGCTTCAAGAAGGCGACAGGCCAGGCGCCAGGAGACTACATCCAGACCCTTCGCATCGAGGAAGCCAAGCAACTGCTCGAGACCACTGCCGCGCCCATCGACGAGATCGCCGCCGAGGTCGGTTATTCCGAGCCGTCGAGTTTTCGCTCGGCGTTTCGGAAGCGGGTGGGCATTTCTGCTTCGGCATACCGAAAGAAGTGGCAGGCTCTTGCGTCAGTGCACGCCTGAGGATTGCGGCAAGCCGCCATTCGTGCTGGCGCAGCGAAAGGGCACTTCGTCCCGCATTGCGGGCGACTTCTGGCGACTGCTGAGTGTCCGGTCTGCTAGCAACGGGCCCCAGACCTCAACTCACGCTGCCACCGGGTCCTCGCGTTCTCCCCGTGCCACGACCATAACCTGATCGTTCGGCAGCGGGCGCTGCAAGGCGATCGCGTCCTCCGCCGGCGCCGTCAGCCAGGCGTCCAGCTCGTCCTTGCGCGTCAGGATGACCGGCATCGCCTTCGGATGGACTACGCGCACCACGCCGTTCGCCTCCGTGGTCAGAAACCCGTAAAGGTCGTTCGTCGTCTCGCCCTCCTTCAGCTTCCGGACCGACGACCAGCGCGTCCAAATCCCTGCGAAGAACGCGAGAGGCCTCGTGTCGTCCAGGGCGAACCAGACCGGCTCCTTGGTGCCGTCGCGGCGCGCTTCGTATTCGGAGAAGCTCGTGAACGGGACCAGGCAGCGGTTCTCGACCCCGAGCCAGCGGCGCCAGTGCGGCGAGCGGGTGTTCCGGATGTTCGTGACGCCGGCGTCGGTCCTGCGGTTCTTCAAGGCGAAGGCCGGAGACGGCATGCCCCATCGCATCATCGTCAGCTCCCGTCCGTCGCGGCCATTCCTTACAACGGGCGCGAACGTGTCGGGGAAGATCCCGGGCAGCAGCGGCAGGTTGCCGGTGCTGTCGCTCATGGCCTGCGCGATCTCGATGATGGCCGCCTGGCCCTTCGAGAGCGAGTATAGATTGCACAAGGCTGCGGACCTCCCCGCTCAATTCGTCGACGTCCTTCCGATCCTGAAGGTTCGACCGCCCGATGCGCAAGCGGGTCGAGGGCACAAGCTGGCCGACATCGACGGCCGAGAGCGCCGAGCCAGCCATCGCCCTCAGTCGCGGAGCGAACGCCAGATCGGGCTGATCCGCTTGCGGATCGTGCTCTGATCCGGCGCCTCGCCGGTCTCGGAGTGCCGCACGAACCAGTCCTGCATCAGGCCGACGAACTCGTTCTGCGTCTCGGGAAGGCCATGCTCGTGCAGATGCACGATGACGGCGAGGTGGAATGCATCCCAGTCGTATTTGGCGGCCGGCCCCGTTCCGGCATGCGAGCGCCGGACGAGCTCGTGGTCATCTTCGAAGCGCGCCACCTCGGCTGCGCTGATCACGAGGTCCTCGGCAACGATCGGCACGCCCTTCTTCGGTGCGGTGATCAACCGCCAGTCGGTCTTCCCGATTTCCCGTATCCGGCGCACCTTCCAACGGCTCGGCCGTGGGTGGCATTGCCTGAACACCGGCAGAATGTCAGATGCCGGCACCGCGACAACTCCTGCGATCGTCTCGGAGCCGCACTGAACCGGCGGAATACCGGTAACGATCTCCAGCCGCCCCGCCAGTGCCCATCCCGCGATGTCCGCCGGCGTACAACCCCATCGCGCGGCGGCTTCGGTGAGACTGAAGAATGCTCGCGGCGGCAGGCTCATTCCGCTTCCCCGTCCTTGCGGTGTTCGATGGCGACACTGGGTGATTCCCCTTTTGTTCTACCCTGCCGCGAATGCGAAACGCCGTCACCCCGGGAAGGCGAGTCGCCCACGAGAAATCGGCCCGGCGGGACCGGCGGAGGCTCGGCGCCCATTCCGCCCCCTCGCCGCATAGAGCGGCTCCGCCATGTTTTGTTGGGGTGGCGCGCGGTCCGATTTTCCGCGCCGGTCCGCGCCTCCCCGCCGCCCTAATGCGCATGCCTTCCTGAGCCTCACACGCCGCCCCTCGTCGGAGCGGCAGGATGGAGGACCAGGACACATGACGGATCCGCAGCAGGCACCACCCGCAGCCGAACCCAATCCGCTGCTCGGCGACTGGCTAAGCCGGGCGGCGCTGGGCGCGCAGCTGGGGGTGTCGGTCGACACGCTGGCCCGCTGGGAGACCCGCCGCATCGGCCCGCCCTGTGTGCGGGTCGGCCGCAAGGTCATCTACCGGATCGAGGCGGTCCGCGAGTGGCTGGTCCGGCAGGAGGACCGCGCCGCGGCCGGACGCGGAGGCCGGCGATGACCGGCCCGGCTTCGCATGGCGATCGCGACCTCCCCTACACGATCCGGGAGCTGATCGAGGAGGCGCAACGCGAGCTCATGCTCAGGCGGCGGCTCTACCCGAAATGGGTCCGGGCCGGTCGCCTCAAGCAGTCCGATGCCAGCCGCAGGCTGGAGCTGATGGAGGCCATCGTCGCCCGCCTCACCCGCACCGCGTCGCTCTGAGGTCCTCATGCGCAACCACCGAACCCCGACATGGCGCGGGATCGCCACCGCCTGCCTGGTCGCCGCACTGACCCTCATGATTGTGGACGCGGCCTTTGAGACCTTGCTCGCGCTCGACAGGATCGCTGCCGATGCCGCCGCCTGGGACGCCGTGCGGGAGGCGTCCCGATGAGCGCGCCGAACCATTTCCCGCTGCAATGGCCGGCAGGCCAGCCGAGGACCATGCGCCGCCAGGGCGGCTCGCCGTTCAAGGTCTCGCTCTCCCGCGCCGTCTCCGACCTGCAGGACGCCCTGCGCCTCTTCGGCAGCGACACGGGTGCGCCGGTCCGTGGCGTGGTGATCTCCTCGAACGTCACCCTGGGCCAGCCGCGGCCGCCCGATCCGGGCGTCGCCGTCTACTTCGACTGGGACGGCGCTCAGCGCTGCGTCGCCGTCGACCTCTACCCGACGCCCGAGGCCAATGTCCGGGCGATCTACTACGTGCTCGAGGGGCGGCGGCAGGAGCTGCGCTACGGCGGCCTGCACATCGTCCGCGCGGCATTCCAGGGCTTCACGGCGCTGCCGCCCCCTTCCGATTGGCGGGCGGTGCTGGGGCTCGGCCGAGACGCCGACCTCGCCGCCGTGGAGGCCGCCTGGCGCGCCCGCGCCCGCAGCTCGCATCCCGATCGCCCCGGCGGATCGACCCGCCTGATGGCCGAGATCAACGCCGCCCGCGAGGCGGCCCGGAAGGAGCTTGCCGAATGATCGAGAAGTCGGACCACACCAACAGCGTAGATCACCACCCTGGTGCGGCGGCGCAGGAGCGCCTGGGCGCCGCGCGCGGCGTGCTCGCCGATGTCGCGCAGCACTCTGCCCAGGAGGTGCGGGCAGCCTGCCGCGTCGTCCTCGACCTCGGCGACGATCCCGATGAGCGCGCGGAAGCCCGTGGGCTCCTGAACTTCCTCACCAGCGGCAGGGAGACCCGTCGATGAGGGAAGTCCTGCTCCTCACCGCGGTGGTGTTCGTCGGCGTCGCCCTTGCGATCCCGGCCGGCGGCATGCTCACCGACTGGCTCCTCACCGCCGGGCTCTGGCCGGGCGCGGAGTGGCACCCGTGATCCGTCGCCACGCCTGCGGGGGCAGGTCCGCATGCTGAGCGCCACGTGCTGGGCCCTCGACGCGGCTGAGGCGCAGTCTCCGACCGAGCGTCTGATCCTTCTCCTGCTCGCGGAATGCACGGACGAGTTCGGCCTGGCGATCGTGGACCTCCCTCGCCTCGCCGGCCGCGCGCTCTGCACGCCCGACCGGTTGGCAGCGATCCTGACGGAGCTGGAGCGGCGCGGCATCCTTCGCTCGGTTCCGGATGCCGTTGCTGCCTTCGCGGCAGCCACCGGGATCGCGGCCGCGCCAGGGCGCCTCGGCGCCTTCCTGCTCTCGGCATGGCCCGAGCGCGCGCGACTCGCGCTGGGAAGCGTCCACCCCGCCTTCGGTATGCTGAGCCTCCAATGAGCCACCAGGCGATCACCTGGGCCTATTCGTGCCGGACCCGCGATTCCATTGAGAAGTTCGTGCTGGTGACGCTGGCGAACTACGCCGACGAGTACGGCGTCTGCTTCCCGTCGCAGACCACCCTGGTCGAGGATTGCCAATGCTCCGACCGGAAGTTGCGCAACGCGCTCAAGTCGCTCGGCGAGCGCGGCCTCATCACCCGCCATGAGCGGAGGCGCTCTAACGGATCGCGCCGATCCGACGCCGTCCTGCTGACCGGTTTCGCCAATCGCAAGCCGCTGAGCTCGCCGGAGGAGCACCCGCTTCTCGCCGGTCTGCAGATCCAGCCCGAGGCGGTCTCAGAGCCGACCAACCGGCACCACGTGCCGGGGGGACAACCGGCACCACATGCCGGAGGGCACCCGGCACCACATGCCGGGGGGGACCCGGCACCACGTGCCGGGGGGTCCGGTACGACGTGCCGGGGGGTCCGGTACCACGTGCCACCCTTGAACCTTCAAGGTAACCATCAAGAGAACCTTACTACTACGTCCGGGACGCTCGGAGAGCTCGAGGCGGCGTGCCTCGCCGCCTGTGGCCCGGGCCTCTGCGCGGAGGGTCGACGGGCGATCGTCGGCAGCAGCGGTCTCCTCGAGAGCTGGCTCGAGGAGGGCTTCGACCTCGAGTCGGATATCCTGCTGATCCTCCGCGAGCGAACGGCGCGGGAACGGCAGACGCCGATCCGGACCTGGGATTACTTCACCGAGGCGATCCGCGAGGCGCGCAGGCGCCGGCTGGCCCGGGCAACGAGCGAGGCGCCGGACGAGACCTCGGGCCATGCTGAGAAGCCGCCGGGCTCGGAGACCGGCGCCATCGACCCGGTCGAGCGCATGGCGGCGTGGATCAACTCGGATGCCTACGTCCCATCGAGCGCCGTCTCCAACACGATGCGCGACGAGCTGCTGGCCCGCGGGCTGGTGAC
>CAYMRW010000122.1:0-6856 GCA_964392825.1 uncultured Rhodobacterales bacterium | reverse complement strand
AATCGGGCGTGTCGTAGCGGACGCGGCCGCGCCGCCCGCCGTCGAAGCTGTCGTACACGTCGCCGATCTCGATGCCGGTCAACGCGCCCGTCGCGCCGTCGCGAAACGCGAAGGCACCGGCGGAATCGCTCGCCGATTGGCTGTAGCCGACCATGCCGGTCTCGGCCAGGTCCGCCTCGGCGGCGCCGTCGGTCGCCATGCTCCCCTGGCCGAACGAGAAGCTGCCGAACTCGCCCGAAAGAATCACCTCGACCTTGCGGATGTCGCCGCGGTCCCAGTCCCACGGCGGATCCTCGTTCTCCTGCGAGAGCGTCCCCGTCGACGGCAGACCGAGCGCCAGCTCGGTCTTGAAACGGAAGTCGAAGTCCTGGAACGCCTGATCGAGGTTGAAGCCCACCCGGCTGTTCGAATGGTCGTTGTCGGTGAGGTTCGTGTATGTGTCGTCTCCGTCGTCGAAGACCTGCAACGTCGGGCTGAACTGTCCGTAGACCGTTACCTGCCCGCCTCCGTCGCCGGCGAAGGTCTGGGCGGTCGCATGCTGGGCTGAACCGCCCAGAGCGGCCGCGACCGCGAGGCTCGGCATGATCACGAAGAAGCACAGCGTCGCACCATCCTCTCGGCCCTTTCAGCCGAGTAGGGCACCGATGCAATCGGCCGGCAATGGACGCGTGAAGGTTTGCCGGTTGTCCCGGCATCGCGCGGCCGGAATACTGACATCCGGCCGCATGCAGGTGACTTCGGTGTCAGGGCGAGCCGGCTCGTCCTGTGGTTGGCAACAGTCTTGACATGTGATGTGGAGCGACCAAAGCTGACACCGATGGCATGGCGCCGCTGTCACGGGGTGGGAGGACCCTTCGCGGATGGCCACGATCTACGACGTTGCGCGGTCCGCCGGGGTGTCTCCGAAGACCGTCAGCCGGGTGCTGAACAGCGACGCCCCCGTCTCGGAGGACACGCGCCGGGCGGTGCAGTCGGCTATGGACCGGCTCGGCTACGTGCCGTCCTTCGCCGCGCGGAGCATGCGGTCGAATCGGTCGGGACTAGTCGGCCTGATCTCGGGCGCCATCGGCGGGACGTCGGCGAACCCCGATCAGAGCGGGCTGCCCGAGATCTTCATCTTCAAGGGCGCGCAGGAGGTTCTGCAACGGACCGGCAAGACGCTGCTGATCGCCGATACCGGCGGCGATCCCGCAAATATCCCGATGCTCGCGCGCACGTTCGCGGAGCACCGGGTGGAGGGCGTGCTCTACGTCGCGGCGTGCCACCGGGAGGTGCTCCTGCCCGAGATGCCGGGCATCGGCCGCGTCGTCATCGCCAACGGCTTCGATGCGCATGGCACCCCGGCCGTCGTTCCGGACGACTACGGGGGGCAGAGGGCCCTCGTCGAGCGGCTGCTCGCGACCGGGCATCGTCGCATCGCCTACCTGACGCTGCCTCCCGACCTCGTCGCCACCCGTGAGCGGACGCAGGCCTTCGCCGACGCCCACGCGGCCGCGGGCGTCGCCGTGGACCCCGCCCTCGTCCGTCCGGCGGACGAGACCGGCGTGTCGTCGGACGACCGCCGCCGGATGCTGGAATACGCGCTGTCGAGCGTGCTCGCCCTGCCCGAGCCGCCGAGCGTGATCTGCGCCGGCAACGACCGCATGGCCATGCAGTTCTACGGCATGCTGCGCAGCCGCGGCGTGCGCGTTCCCCAGGACATCTCGGTCGCGGGCTACGACGACTACCGTCTGATCTCGGAGACGCTCTTTCCGCCGCTGACCACCGTCGACCTGCCGTATCAGCAGATCGGCGCCGTGGCGGCGGAGCTGCTTCTCGCCGGGCCGGACGGAGAAGGGCCGGGGCGGGAGACGCCGATCCGGGTGGAGGCGCGCGTCAGGTGGCGCGACAGCGTCGTCGCGCCCCCGATCGGAACATTCAGGACATGAACCGGGAGGAGGACCGAATGAGGACGAAGACCCTTTGCGCAAGCATCGCCGCAATGACGTTGGCGGGTGGCGCCCATGCGCAGACCGAGATCAGCATGTGGTATCACGGCGCCGGCAACGAGGTGGAGAGCCGCCTGCTGAACCAGATCGTCGAGGACTTCAATGCCAGCCAGGGCGACTACACCGTCGTCGTCGAGAGTTTTCCACAGACCTCCTACAACGACTCCGTCGTCGCGGCGGCGCTGTCGGACAATCTGCCCTGCATCCTCGACGTCGACGGGCCGGTCATGCCGAACTGGGCCTGGTCGGGCTACATGCAGCCGCTCTCGATCGACGAGGGCGTGATCGAGAACTTCCTGCCGGGCACGCTCGGCTACTGGGACGACGAGCTCTATTCGGTGGGTCTCTGGGACGCCGCGGTCGCGCTCTATGCCCGGCAGTCGGACCTCGACGCCTGGGGCCTGCGCACCCCGACGCTCGAGGAGCCGTGGACCGGCGAGGAGTTCATGGCGGCGCTCGACGCGGCGCGCGACAGTGGCGACTACGAATACCCCCTCGGCCTCGGCATGAACGACCAGGGCGAGTGGTATCCCTATGCCTTCCTGCCGTTCCTGTGGTCGCACGGCGGCAGTCTCGTCGACCGCGACACCTACCAGACCGCCGAGGGCTTTCTGAACGGCGACGCCGCGATCGAGTTCGGCGAGTGGTGGCAGATGCTGTTCGACGAGGGCTACGCGCCCGGCACCAGCCAGTCGCCCTCCGACCAGGAACGCGGCTTCATCGACGGCCGCTACGCCTTCCAGTGGAACGGAAACTGGCGCGCCGTGGCGACGATGGAGGAGGTCGAAGACGTCGTCTTCCTGCCGGCGCCCGACTTCGGCGAGGGCAACCACATCGGGGGCGGTTCCTGGCAGTTCGGCGTCTCGGCAGGCTGTCCGGACCCCGAAGGGGCGAACGCGTTCATCGAGTTCGCGCTGCAGGACCAGTACCTTGCGGCCTTCTCGGACGGCATCGGCCTCATCCCGTCGACGCCCGGGGCGGCGGAGATGAGCGAGAATTACGCCGAGGGCGGTCCCCTCGCGGTGTTCTTCGGCCTCTCCGAGGATCAGGCCCGGCTTCGGCCGGTGACACCAGGCTACGTCGTGCAGTCGGAGATCTTCACGAAGGCGATGGCCGACATCGCCAACGGGGCCGATGTCGCCGACACCCTCGACGCCGCCGTCGACGAGATCGACGCCGACATCGAGGCGAACCAGGGCTACGGGCACGACTGACCCGGGCCTTCCGCGGGGCGTCCCGCCGCGGCGGGGGCCCTGACCGCTCGACCCACCCGAGGAGGGACCCCGAATGGCCTCGAGACTGACCAGGTCGACGCGCGCCGGATGGGCTTTCGCGATGCCCGGCTTCGGGCTGATCGCGGTCTTCATCATCCTGCCGTTCTTCTTCGCCTTCTACTTCTCGCTGACCGACCAGCGTCTCGTCTCGCCGAACCCGACGCAGTGGGTCGGGCTGCAGAACTACCGCAGCCTCCTCGGCGTCGGCGTCCTGACGCTCGAGCCCGAGCGCGACGACGCGGGCGAGATCGTCCGCGACGACGACGGCGCCATCGAATATCCGCGCGTCCGCACGTTCACCCGCTCGGACGAGTACCCGCAGTACGAGGGGATGCGCGAATGGTTCTCGTGGCAGTCGGGCGAGAACCGGACGGTCGTGCTCGCTCGCGACGTCGTCTTCATGAAGGCGCTGACCAACACCTTCCTGTTCGTGCTGGTGGTGGCGCCGGTGCAGGCGACGCTGGCGCTCGGCCTGGCGCTCCTCATCAATCAGAGGCTCCGCGGCATCAACGTCTTCCGGGCGATCTACTTCATGCCGGTCGTGGTCTCGATCGTCGTCGTCTCGCTGCTCTGGCGCTTCATCTACGACGGCGACGACGGGCTTTTGAACAACGTCCTCGGCTGGCTGACCTTCGGCGCGTGGAGTCCGATCGACTGGCTCGGCAACCCGGCGACCGCGCTGCCGGCGATCATGGCGATGTCGATCTGGCAGGCGGTGGGCTTCCACATGGTGATCTGGCTGGCCGGCCTGCAGACGATCAGCCCGACGCTCTACGAGGCCGCCGACATCGAGGGCGCGTCGACCTGGCAGAGGTTCCGCTACGTGACCTGGCCCGGCCTCCGCAACACCGCAGTGCTGATCCTGATCGTCATCACCATGCAGGCCTTCGCGCTGTTCGCGCAGATCGACGTGATGACCAACGGCGGGCCGCTCGACTCGACGCAGACGCTGGTCTTCCAGGCCGTCGAGCGCGGCTACGGGCGGCAGGACATCTCGGGCGGTTCGACGATCAGCGTCATCCTGTTCCTGATCGTGCTCACGATCTCGATCCTGCAGCGCTGGCTGACTCGGGAGAGGTGACATGAGCACGACCGCACCCGAGATTGCCGAGGCCCCGGCCGAGGCCGCGCGGCACCCGGCCGAGGTCTGGGCCGGCGATCCCGGCGAGCGGCGACGGCAGCGGATCAGGATCGCGCTGCGCTACCTCGTCCTCGTCCTCATCGCCATCGTCTTCGTCTTCCCGTTGCTGTTCATGGTGATGTCCTCGCTGAAGCCGCAGGCGCAGCTTCTCGCCGACACCTCGTCGCTGCGGGCGTTCCTGCCGGTCGGCGACATCAGCCTGGACAACTACCGCGACGCCTTCCGGCGGGCGCCGGTCGGAGTCTTCATCTTCAACTCGGTTCTCGTCACCGGGCTGACCGTGATCCTGTCGCTCTTCATCTGCTCGCTCGCGGGCTTCTCGTTCGTGTTCCTCAAGTGGGGCGGTCGCGAGGTCCTGCTGTCGATCATCATCGCCACGCTCATCATCCCGTTCGAGACGATCGCCATCCCGCTTCTGCTGATCGTGAGCCAGTTGCCATGGATCGGCCCCGGCGGCGTCGAGATCGGCTGGCTCAACACCTACCGCGTGCAGGTCATCCCGTGGATCGCCGACGGGCTCACGATCTTCCTCTTCGTGCAGTACTTCAAGGATCTGCCGAACGAGCTGATCGAGGCGGCGCGGGTCGAGGGCGCATCCTGGTGGCAGGTCTACCGCCGCGTGGTCATGCCGCTCGCCGGGCCGGTCATCGCGACCGCGGCGATCCTGAAGTTCCTGGTGATGTACAACCAGTACCTCTGGCCGCTGATCGTGGTGCAGCAGGAGAGCGTGCGCCCGGTCATGGTGGGCTTGGGCTACTTCTTCCAGCTCAACGTCGCGTGGGGCGAGGTCATGGCCTACCTCACGGTCATCACCGTGCCGGTGCTGGCCTTCTACCTCGTGCTGCAGCGCGCCTTCATCGCCTCCATCGCCTCGACGGGGGTCAAGGGCTGATGGTGCTGGCGCTCGACGATCACTGGGTCTGGGACAGCTGGTACCTTCGCGACGGCGATACCTGGCACGGCTGGTTCCTCAAGGCGCCGAAGTCGCTCGGCGACCCGGAGCTCCGGCACTACAACGTCGAGCAGGGCCATGCGACCAGTCCGGACCTCGTGAGCTGGACGCATCTCGGCACCTGCCTCGCCCCGGCCGAGGGTCCGGCGTGGGACGACTACACCACGTGGACGGGCTCGACCGTGCGCGACGAAGACGGCGGCTGGCACCTCTTCTACACCGGATCGTCGCATGCCGAGGACGGGCTCTACCAGCGCATCGGCCACGCGGTCAGCGACGACGGTCATGCCTGGCGCCGCGTTGGCGGCGGGCCCTGTCTCGACCTGACCGGGCCGGCGGCGCACTGCTACGAGGCCGACTTCGAGACGAGCCTCTGGCACGACCGCGCGATGCGCGATCCGTGGGTCATGCGCGATCCGGGAGGCGACGGCTGGCTGATGTTCTTCACGGCGCGCGCCAGCGGCGTCGCCGAGCCGAATGCCGGGGGCGCGATCGGGCTTGCGACCTCGCCCGACCTCTTCGACTGGAGGCTGGAGGCCCCCGTCTTCGTCGGCGGCTACGGTCAGCTCGAGGTGCCGCAGGTGTTCGCCTGGCAGGGCCGATGGTACTGCCTCTTCTGTACCGCCGCCGAGCACTTCTCGGCAGCGCAGGCCAAGGCGATCCCGGGCGGCCCGGTGACCGGCACCCACTACCTGATCGGCGAGGGCCCGCGTGGCTCATGGCGCATCGCCGAAGGGCCGTTCCTCGACGGCTCGCGACCCTGTCTCCGCTATGCCGCGCGGATCTGCGAGACCGACGGCGGCCTCGTCATCCTCGGCTTTGCCGACCGGCCGCATGGCGAGTTCGAGGGACACGTGACCGACCCCGATCCTGTCGAGGTCGACGGCGACGGATATCTGCGCGTGATCGCGCCCCCGGAGAGAGCGGAGTGAGGGCATGGCGACGGTACGGCTGAGGGACGTGCGCAAGAGCTTTGGCAGCGTCGAGGTCATCAAGGGCGTGAACATCGACATCGACGACGGCGAGTTCGTCGTCTTCGTCGGGCCGTCGGGCTGCGGCAAGTCCACGCTGCTGCGGATGATCGCGGGGCTGGAGGACATCACGTCGGGGACCCTCGAGATCGACGGCCGCGTCGTGAACGACCTCGCACCGAAGGAGCGCGGCATCGCCATGGTGTTCCAGACCTACGCCATCTTCCCGCACATGACGGTGCGCGAGAACGTGGCCTTCGGCCTGACCATCGGGGGCGCTTCGAAGGCCGAGAAGGAGGAGAAGGTCGCCGAGGCCGCGCGCATCCTGCAGATGGAGCACCTGCTCGACCGCCGGCCGTCGCAGCTTTCGGGCGGACAGCGCCAGCGCGTCGCCATCGGCCGCGCCATCGTGCGCGAGCCCAGCGTGTTCCTGTTCGACGAGCCGCTCTCGAACCTCGACGCGGCGCTGCGCATGGACATGCGGATGGAGATCGGCAAGCTCCACCAGCAGCTCGGCGCCTCGATGATCT
>CAYMRW010000121.1:0-6873 GCA_964392825.1 uncultured Rhodobacterales bacterium | reverse complement strand
GTACCTCCGCCACCGCCCCCCGGTGGAGGCGTACCGCCCCCGCCGCCCGGGGGAGGCGTACCCCCCCCGCCGCCTGGGGGCGGCGTGCCGCCCCCGCCGCCCGGGGGAGGCGTACCGCCGCCACCGCCGGGTGGCGGCGTCGTGTCGGCGACGACGGTCAGCGTTCCGGGAACGAAGCTGATGGCGTAGTTCGGCGAGGCGACGCCATCCGGGATCAGCGGGTAGGTGCCGGGCGGGCTTGCGCTCGTGGCAGGGGTCGTGACGGCAAGATCGCCGGCCAGGACCTCCGGCCCCTCGTCGAGGACGAAACCGGTATAGGCGGCGCCGAACGCCGGCAGCGGTTGGCCCTCTGTCACCTCGGCGTCCGCGGCAACGACCGACAACGGCGCCGGTGTAACGTCGAGGAGGCCGTCGACCGTCACGACCTCGTATCCCTGCGCCGACGCCGTCGCCGTCACGCCGACCGGATAGGTGCCGGCGGGGGCCTCGGCGTCGCTGCCGGGGCTCGCAACCGCCGGTCCGTCGGCGAGCGCGATGGCGAGCGCGTCCTTCGGGCGGAGACCGGCAGCGGTGAAGCCGAGCCCGGTCGTCCCGCCGTAGGTCTTTGCGGCATCGTTCGCGGTCAGCGTCAGGACCGGCTGCTCGGCATAGACGATGCGGTTCCCCGCAAAGCCCTCGATCGCGCCGGGTGGCGTCAGCGCATACGCGCGGTCGTAGAGGTCGAACTCCGGTGTCGACGGCTCGGCCCCCGTCAGGCCGGCAAAAGTGTCGACGTAGAGAAGCCAGCGCGCCCCGGGATCGGCCGGAACCAGAGCCTCGGGCCCCGCCGCGTTGTCGAAGTTCTGCCCCGCCGCGACGACGACGGCGTCGCCCGGGCCGGTGCCGGTCACGGCGACGTCCGGCCCGAAGGCCACGCGCCGCTCCGAGACGAGTAGCACGCGTTCCGCAGTGACCGGGCCTTCGAGCGAGATCGTCCCTTCGGCGCCCGTGGTGCCGCCGCGCGTCGTGACCGCAAGCGGCAACGACGAGGCGTAGCTCGAGGGGCTCTCGGCCCCGAACGAGAAGCTGGCGCCGGGGGCGAGCACGAACAGCGGCTCCACGGTGGCGGTGACGGCGCCCTCCAGCACGACGCTGCCGCCGTCGTCGGTCCCGGTGCCCGACGCGACGAGGCCGTCCCAGGTCTGCAGCGGCGCGTCGAGTGTCAGCGGCGCGCCGCCGGAGGTCTGCACCCGCCCGGGGCTGCCGGCGTCGAGCACGGCGATCTCGTCCCCGCGCAGGGTCAGCGAACCGCCGCTGGTCGCGCCCACGGCGGCGAAGTTGCCGCCCGGCGCGCCCCCCTCGACGGTGATCGAGGGCGCGTCGAGGGTGACGGCGCCGCCGCCCTGGATACGCGCCCAGTTGCCCGAGCCCGCGGGCGGCGTGCCGCCGAGGACCGCGATCTGGGTCCCCGAGGTCACCGAGATCGGCCCCGACCGCGACTCGATGCGGGCGTTCTTGCTGACGTTGGTCTGGCTCTTCAGCCGGAAATCGGCGCCGGCGTCGATGGTCAGGCTGCCTGTGTTCGTCGAGATTACCTGGTTCTGGCTGGCGTTGCCGCGAAACTCGATCGGCCCCGCCACCGACGTCATCCGCAAGGTGCCCGGGCCCGTCGCCGAAATCTGGTCGGCCGTGACGAAGATGTTGTCGCCCGCGGTGGCGACGAAGTCGCCGGACACGGTACTGATCCGGCTCGCGATCTGGATCTCGTCGACGGCGTCGAGGACAAGGTTGCCCTGCGGAAACGCGATCGGGCTGAAGATGCGGACATCGTCGTCGGCATCGAGCGTCAGCGTTGCGCTGCTGCTCCAGCTGACCGGCGCCCTGACACGGATGTCGCCGTTCTCGGCGGGCTCCGGCGGGTTGGTGGTCGTGACGGTGACGTCGGCGCCGCCCTCGAGCGTTCGCGACAGCGCCGCCGCGTCGATCTCGTAGACGGTGCTGCCGACGGGCGGATCGAATTGACCCGGCGGAACCGGGTCGAGGCCGCCCCGCGTGATCTCGACGTGCCGCGGATCGAGAAGCCAGCGCCCGTTCCAGCCGAGATCGACGCCGGCATGGCTGCCGATGCCGAGGGCGATCTTGCCGGATGTCTCGACGAGACCGCCGCCTGCGTCCCCGGTCGCCGATGCGGTGCCGTCGAAGCGGGTCTGGCCGTCCGACCACATCACGATGGTGCCGCCCGCGCCGCGCCCGCCATCGGCCGACAGCCGGGCGCCCGCCTGCACCGTCAGGACCTCTGCCGGCGCCAGCCGACCCACGCCCTGGAAGTCGCCGCCGACGCGGATGCGCCCGCCGCCGTCGGTTCCGCTGGCGTCGAGGCGCGCGGTGTCGAGGACGTCGACCTCGCGCCCGGTCACGGCGATGTCGCCGCCTTTCTCGCCCCCCGCCTCCACGCGTCCGCCCAGCTCGACGCGCACGTTCCCGCGGCCGACGAGTTCCACCTGCCCCCCCGTGCCGACGCTCGACGACGCGCGGATCAGGCCCGACGTGTTGATCACGCCGTCGAGGGCACCCGACGCGCCTCCGGCCGTGAGCAGGACGCGTCCGCCATCCGCCTCGATGCGGCCGGTTTGCGACACCGCCCCGCCACCGGGGGCGCCCTCGACGGCGATCTGGAAGACGCCGTCGCCCGCGAAGTCGATTGCGGTTCGGGTTCCCGAGGCCAGCGCCACGGTGCCGCGATGGGCGACGATCGCGCCGGCGTTCTCGACGTCGCGCCCGACGAGGGCGGCCAGGCCGGCCTCGCCGACCGTGATGTCGCCGCGGTTGACCACGCGGGCCCCCGGTCGCCCGCCGCCCTGCATGCTCAGGTTGCCGGTGCGCGCGAAGTAGCCGGCGTCGACCGCATGGGTCGTGGCGACGAGGCTGCCCACGTCGACCCGCGCCCCTTCGGTGAACAGAACACCGGCGCCGTTCTGGATGATGACGGTGCCGGGGGCCGAGATGCCGCCCTCGATGACGCTCCGCGCGCCCGAGCCGACGCGGTTCAGCGTCGCCGAGCCGCGCCCGGGCTGATCGAAGGCCACATGGTGATCGGGGCCGACGTCGAAGCTTTTCCAGTCGATCACCGCACGCTCGGATCGTTGCGAGACGACGGATCGCGCCGCGTCCTGCGCGATGCGGGCCTCCCCTGAGGCGACGACGCCCCCCTCGGGGGCCTGCGCCAGCCCCGCACCCGCCGCAAAGGCGTAGGCGGAGACGCAGGTCAGGAGGCGGGCACCAACGCGTTTGGGCATGGCCGGCATCGATGTTGCTTGCGGCATGGCCGGTACCCTCCCCACGTGAAAACGTCGGGACCGTAGGGCGGTGCGCTTCGTTCCTCCAAGAGGCCGGCCCTGCAGTTGGGAGCGATAGCGGCCGAATAGCAACAACCTGAGATAGTCTCCCTGCGGATGAAGACGTGGGACGACTACTCCTGTGGGGCGTCCTTGCGGAGCAGATCCTCCTCGGCGTGACGCTCGGCTGCGACGAGCGCCATCAGCGCGCGCTCCTCGGATTCCTGCAACGTGGCACCCGACGCTGCGGGCGCCGGCGGTCGCTCGGATGGCGGCGCGAGCTTGGCCTCGGGGATCGGCAGGCTGCCGGTTCCCTCGACGCGGATGCGGTAGGTGGTGTCAGGGATCGAGACGCCGGCCGCCTCGATCGCCGCCTTGACGATGCGTAGGGCCTCGCTGCGCGACATCACGAAGCCGGTGGCGTCCTGGTCGACCCAGCCGGTGACGCGCAGGATGACGCCGCCCTCGGTGATCGTCTCGATCCACACCAGCGCCTCGGGCTCGGCCAGCACGAAGGGCAGGGCGGCGACGGCCTCCTGCGCCAGCACCCGCGTCGCCTCGATGTCGGCCTCGGGGTCGATGCCGATGTCGAACACGAACCGGCGCGCGGCGCTGCGCGTGTAGTTCACGATCCGGCTCTTGAAGACCACGGCGTTTGGGATGCGGATGTGGTTGCCGTCGAGCGACAGCAGGATCGTCGCCCGCGAGGTCAGGCGGATCACGCGGCCCGAGTCCCCCTCGATCTCGACGAGATCGTTCGGCCGGAACGGCTGGCGCAGGCTCAGCATGACCGAGGCCACGAAGTTCTCGACCGTGTCGCGGACGGCGAAGCCGATGGCGAGGCCGACGATGCCGGCGGCCCCGAGGATGGTGCCGATAAGCGCCGTGGCGCTGAGGAGGTCGAGCGCCACGACGAAGGCCGCGAGCGCGAAGACGAGGCGCACCGCCTGGCGATAGATCGCGGCGATGAACGCGTTCGGCGCGAGCCGCGTCCAGAACCCGGCCCGCGCGACGAGCAGCCCGGTCAAGCCGATGGCGAGAAACAGCGCGGCGGCGACCGCGAGGAGCGGCAGGCGGGCCACCGCCTGATCGATCCGGTCGCGGAATCGCTCGAAGGCCGGATCGAGCTGCTCGGCGAGCTCGCTCGTCGCGCTCAGATCGTTGCGGACCGCGACGACCCCGTCGAGGCGGTTGGCGACGTCGCCGATCTCGGCGCTGACGGCAGGGTCCGCGACCTCGCCCGCAAGGGTCACGACCCCGGCCTCGACGCCGACCGAGATGCCGTCCTGTTCGAGCCCGCCCAGGATGGCCCGCATGCGGTCGGCGATCGCCGTATCCGCAGGCACCTCCTCCACCGCGATCGACGCGGGCGCGGGCGGCTCCGCCTCCTCCTGCGCCGGAGCACCCGGGGTGACCATGACGATGAGGGAGAACGCGGCGAGCGCACGGCGGATCATGGCGCAGCGTTAGCCGTGGCGCCCCGACGCATCCAGCCCGAACTGACGGCCGCTTCGGGCGATGCCGGCGCTAGCGGCTCTTCCCTCGGCCCGCCAACCGGTAGGGCGTGGTCAGCGAGCGGACGCGGTTCGGGCGGATTGCAGCGCCAAGTTCCGCGATGGATGACTTCGGTGTCATGCAGATCGTCTGTGATCTTGTGAACGGCCGCTTGACATTTCCCCGTCCGGATCGGAATTCTGGCCTCGTCAGAATGGCATCGGTGTCACGGGGTGGGAGGACCCTTCACGGATGGCCACGATCTACGACGTCGCCCGTTCAGCCGGGGTGTCCCCGAAGACGGTCAGCCGCGTGCTGAACCGCGATGCCCCGGTATCGAAGGATACTCGCGAGGCGGTGCAGGCGGCCATGGACGCGCTGGGCTACGTGCCGTCCTTCGCCGCGCGCAGCATGCGGTCCAGCCGGTCGGGGCTCGTCGGACTGATCTCGGGCGCCATCGGCGGGACCTCGTCGAACCCGGATCAGAGCGGCCTGCCGGAGATCTTCATCTTCAAGGGCGTGCAGGAGGTTCTGCAACGGCGCGGCAAGACGCTCCTGATCGCCGATACCGGCGGAGATCCTGCCAGCATTCCGATGCTGGCAAGGACGTTCGCCGAGCACAGGGTCGAGGGCGTCGTCTACGTCGCGGCGTACCACCAGCAGGTGCGGTTGCCCGAGATGCCGGGGATCGGCCGCGTCGTCATAGCCAACGGCTTCGACGGAAACGGCACCCCGGCCGTGGTTCCGGACGACTACGGCGGCCAGAAGGCGCTGGTCGAGCGGCTGCTGGCGACCGGGCACCGACGCATCGCCTACCTGACGCTGCCTGCGGATCTCGTCGCGACCCGCGAGCGGACGCAGGCCTTCGCCGATGCGCATGCCGCCGCGGGCGTGCCTGCGGATCCGGCCCTCGTGCGGGCGGCGGACGAGACCGGCGCGTCGTCCGACGACCGGCGGCGGATGCTGGAATACGCGCTGTCGAGCGTGCTCGCCCTGCCTGATCCGCCGAGCGTGATCTGTGCCGGCAACGACCGGATGGCGATGCAGTTCTACGGCATGCTGCGCAGCCGCGGCCAGCGGGTGCCCCAGGACATCTCGGTCGCGGGCTACGACGACTACCGCCTGATCTCCGAGACCCTCTACCCGCCGCTCACGACCGTCGATCTGCCCTACCAGCGGATGGGAGTGACGGCGGCGGAGCTGCTGCTCGCCGGGGCGGACGACCCGTCTCCGGCGTCAGCGTCGCCGGTCCGGGTGGAGGGGCGGGTCAGGTGGCGCGACAGCGTCGTCGCGCCGCCGTCAGGCAGACCAAGGACATGAACCGGGAGGAGGACCGAATGAGACGGACAACGCTCTATGCAGGCATCGCCGCGATGGCGGCGGCAGGCGGCGCGCACGCGCAGACCGAGGTGAGCATGTGGTACCACGGCGCCGGCAACGAGGTCGAAAGCCGCCTGCTGAACCAGATCATCGAGGATTTCAACGCGAGCCAGGGCGACTACAGCGTCGTCGTCGAAAGCTTTCCGCAGACATCCTACAACGATTCCGTCGTCGCCGCGGCGTTGTCGAACAACCTGCCCTGCATCCTCGACGTGGACGGTCCGATCATGCCGAACTGGGCCTGGTCGGGCTACATGCAGCCCTTGCAGATCGACCAGAGCGTGATCGAGACGTTCCTGCCGGGCACCCTCGGCTACTGGGACGACCAGCTCTATTCGGTCGGTCTCTGGGACGCCGCCGTGGCGCTCTACGCCAGACAGTCGGACCTCGACGCCTGGGGCCTCCGCACCCCGACGCTCGAGGAGCCGTGGACGGGCGAGGAGTTCATGGCCGCGCTCGATGCGGCGAAGGAAAGCGGCGAGTACGAATATCCCCTGGGCCTCGGCATGAACGACCAGGGCGAGTGGTATCCCTACGCCTTCCTGCCGTTCCTGTGGTCCCACGGCGGCAGCCTCGTCGATCGCGACACCTATCAGACTGCGGAGGGCTTCCTGAACGGCGACGCCGCGCTCGAGTTCGGCGAGTGGTGGCAGATGCTGTTCGACGAGGGCTACGCGCCCGGCAC
>CAYMRW010000120.1:0-6926 GCA_964392825.1 uncultured Rhodobacterales bacterium | reverse complement strand
GACCTACTCGCTGGGCGAGGTCGTTCAGGCCCCCGGCGCGACCGAGACGGGACTGGGCGGCTTCGTGCCGGCCGCCGCGACGGCGCCCGGCACAGGCGGCTTCGTGCCGGCGGCGGCGGGGCTCGACGATCCCGCCACCGGCGGCTTCGTCCCGGCGGCAGGCGACCTCGCCGCGGCCGACGAGGCCGATGGCGCCGCCGCCGGCTGCCCCGGGCCGATCAACGTCGGCATCGCCGACGATCCTGATTGCCTTCGGGCGACGGTCACCGAATCGTTCTGGGCAACGCGCGAGGCCGGACAATGACGCCGCCGATCCCCCGCCTCACGGCGCTCATTCTCGCCCTGCCGCTGGCGCTGCCCGTCGCCGCGCAGCAGGACCTCCTGCCGCCGCTGCCCCGCGTCGGACCCGAACGGGCACCGGCCGAGCCGGCGGCCGATGCCCCCGGTGCGGACGAGGTGGTGATCGCCGGAACCGGTGGCGCCGGCTTCGAGCTCGGCGGCATCGCCCTCGAAGGAGCGACGGCGATCCCCTCGGAAGAGCTGCGCCCGATCTGGGCGGATCGCATCGGACGGGACGTCACCGTGGCCGACCTGCAGGCCATTGCCGGACAGATCGGCGCCGCCTACCGCGCCCGCGGCTACGTCCTGTCGCAGGCGGTGCTTCCGGCGCAGTCGGTCGAGGACGGCATGGTGCGGATCGTCGTGGTCGAGGGGGTCGTCGACGAGGTCGAGATCACCGGGGGCGCAGCCAACCAGCAGCGGATCGCCGAGCGGCTCTTCGCCCCCCTCCCCGCGGAACGGCCGCTGCGCCTCCAGTCGCTCGAGCGCAGCGTCCTGCTGTCGCGCGACACGTTCGGCAGCACCTACGGCGGGACCGTCGAGACCGTGCTCGAGCCGTCGTCCGACGTCTTCGGCGCCGCCGATCTCGGCGTCCTGATCACGCCCGAGCCGTTCTCGGGCTTCGTCACCGCCGACAACCGCGGCTCGCGCCTCTACGGCGATCTGACGCTCGGGGCCGGCACCCGGTCCTACAACGTCCTGGGGCTGAACGAGCGCATCGACCTCCTGCTGGCGGTGGCGCCCGAGGGACAGTCGCTCGGCTTCGGCGCGGTGACCGTCTCGGTCCCGGTGGAGCCGCTGATCGGCACCGCGCTCGACGGCGGCGCCTTCGAGCTCGACGCCAGCATCTCCCGCGCCGACCCCGACCTCGACGAGGTCGGAGCCGCGGACGGCCTGACCTCCATCCTCGACGAGCGCCGGGTGGAGGCGCGCATGGTCGTGCCCTTCGTCCGGACGCGCACGCAGAACCTCTACGGCCGCCTCGGGCTCGAACTGCTCGAGAGCGAAAGCGAGACCGGCCTCGACGGCGAGACGTTCGAGGAACTCGACCGTCTCGCCGTGGTCGATGCACGACTGACATGGGACTTCGCCGACACCTACGGCGGCATCAGCCTCGTCGATGCGGCCCTGCGTCAGGGCCTCGACGTGGGCGGCACCGAGGTGGCGGCGGAAGGGGCGGCGGCGGGCGAGCCGGACTTCACGCTGGTCGAGCTGACGCTGTCGCGGCTGCAGTCAATCCCGAACGCCGCGGGCTGGTCGCTCTACGGCGAGATCACCGGCCAGTACGCGCCCGAAGTCCTGCCGGCGGCCGAGCGGTTCTTCCTCGGCAGTTCGACGATCGGACGCGGCTTCGCGCCCGGAAACACGTCCGGCGACAGCGGCTACGGCGGGCGCCTCGAGCTGCGCCGTGCCGTTGCGGCCCCTGCCGAAGCCGCCGTCGACGCGGCCGAACTCTACGCGTTCGGCGACTGGGGACGCGCCTACGACCGGTCGATCTCGCGCGATGGCGACCAGTGGGAGGAGCTCGGATCGGTCGGGATCGGCGCCCGCGTCGACATTCGCCCCTGGCTCTCGGTCACCCCCGAAATCGTGCGCCAGGTCTCGGGCACGCCCGCGGACACGAGCGACGGCGACCTCGAGACCCGCTTCTTTCTCGGCGCCACGGCACGTTTCTGACGCAATCGGACCCGGTCGGGGCGGGCGCGTCGGAGCGCGCCATCGGGCCGCCCCATTCGCGCCATTTTCCGGCATTATCGCCCGATTAACCCGCGCAATTCGCTAACCATCATTTCCATTCCACCGGTCCATTAGCTCGCCGGTAAGCGCCCAAAACGCAGCCTCATTCCGACCGCGGACGAACCCCGCCCGCCGGTCGTGGTGGAGTTGCGAGTGGAACACGTTCTCGGAATGGCCGGGCGCGCCTGGGTCAGGCGTGCGCTCGGCGCCCTGTTGCTCGTCGCCCTCACGGCGACGAGCATGGCCTCGGCAGGGCGGACGCCCCGGCCGCTCGACTATCACGCGACGCTGCTGAACGGCCGCGTGACCGGATCGAGCTTTCTCATCTCGGAGGGCGTCGCGGTGACGAACGCGCACGTCCTGGCCGGACGCGGAGTGGGCGAGGCGATCGCCTTCCAGCCGGCGCGCGGCGGACGCATGTCGGCGACCATCCTCGCCGTCAGCCCGCGGATGGACCTCGCGGTCCTCGGCGTGCCGGGCGGTGTGCTGCCGGTGCTCCGGCAGGAGGTGCGGGCAGCGGCGGGCGGGCGCCTGGTCGCGGCCGGCATCGTGCCCGGCCCGGGCCGCATACGCCCCACCGAACTTGCCGGAACCGTGGTCACGGCACAGCGCACGATTCCGGCCTACGGGCCGGGCTTCGTAGCGCGGATCCCAGGCGTGCAGAAAGGCTTCTCGGGCGGACCCGTCCTCGACGGCCGCGGCCGCCTCGTCGGCATGCTGACGGCCCTGCGGCCGACGGCGGCCGCGCGGAACGTCGGCAACGAGGCGTTCATCCTGTCGGCGCGCGAGGTCAGACGCGAGGCGCGTCGTCTCCTCGGCGGGGTCTGACCCGCCGCCACCGCCCGCCATGCGGCATTTACTCCCTTGAACCGCGCCGCCCCGACGCTCCCATCGGCGGGTGGGACGGCGAGGCCGGGGGTGCGGCATGCGACTTCTGATCATCGGAGCGACGGCCGGGATCGGCCGGCGGACGGCGGAGGCGGCGATCGCCCGCGGACACCATGTCCGCGCCATGGGGCGAAGCGCAGCCTCCCTGCCGGACGACACCCGGGGCCTCGAACCGTTCGCGGGCGACGCGCTCGACGCCGGCGACATGGCCCGTGCGCTCGACGGCGTCGATGCGGTCGTCCAGGCGCTCGGCATCACGGAGAGCGTCGCCATGCTCTGGCGCGAGGTCACGCTCTTCTCCCGCGCCACCGCCGTTCTCATGCCGGCGATGCGGGCGGCGGGGGTCAGGCGCCTCGTCGCGATCACCGGCTTCGGGGCCGGCGACAGCCGGGCCGCGATGAGCCGGCCGCAACGGTTCGGCCACCGGCTGCTTCTCGGTAAGCCCTACGCCGACAAGGATCGGCAGGAGGACATGCTGACCGCCTCCGACCTCGACTGGACCATCGCCCGGCCGACGATCCTGACGAACCGGCCGGAGCGCGGCCGCTACACGGTCCTCGCCGCGCCGGACGAATGGCGGAACGGGCTGATATCGCGCGCCGACGTCGCGCATTTCGTCGTCGACGAGATCGAGGCCGGCACCTACCTCCACCGGGCCGTCGTCGTCACCGGATGAGAGGAGCCATCGCATGACCGGACCGGTCGCCCCGGGGCGCCCCCTCCCCGTCCCGTCGGGCCGTCTGCGGCGGCTTGCGGGACTTGGCGGCGTCACCGGCGGTATCGCCGGCCGCGTGCTCCTCGACGGCGCCCGGACGCTGGGCCGGGGCCGTCGGCCGGTGCTCGGGGACCTGCTCCTGACCCCGGGCAACGTCGCCCGCCTCTCCGATGAGCTGGCGCGGATGCGCGGGGCGGCCATGAAGCTCGGCCAGCTCATCTCGATGGACGCGGGCGAGTTCCTGCCGCCCGAGCTCGCGCAGATCATGGCGCGGCTGCGGGCATCGGCCGACTTCATGCCGCCGCGGCAGCTCCGCGACGTGCTCGACCGGGCCTGGGGCGACGGGTGGCGACGGCGCTTCGCGCAGTTCGACGTGCGCCCGATGGCGGCGGCGTCGATCGGCCAGGTGCACCGGGCGCGGACCCATTACGGGCGCGATCTGGCGATCAAGGTCCAGTACCCGGGGGTCGCCGAAAGCATCGACAGCGACATCGACAACGTCGTCGCGCTGTTCCGGCTGTCGGGCCTCGCGCCCCGCGGCCTCGACCTCGCCCCGCTCGTCGCCGAGGCGAGGCGGCAGCTGCGCGAGGAGGCGGACTACGTGCGCGAAGCCGCGCATCTCCGCGGCTTCGCGGCGCTGGTCGACGGCACCAAGGGTCTTGCCGTCCCCGGCGTCGCGGGGGAGCTGACCGGCCCGACCGTGCTCGCCATGGAGTTTCTGCGCGGGCGTCCGATCGACGCTGCCGCGGACCTCCCGCAGGAGGTGCGCGACGACGTGGTGGCGCGGCTTCTCGACCTGTCGTTCCGCGAGGTGTTCGAGTTCGGCCGGATGCAGACGGACCCGAACTTCGCCAACTTCCTCTACGATGCGGAGGCGGACCGGATCGGGCTCCTCGACTTCGGCGCCACGCGCGACGTCTCTCCCCAGACCGCCGGGCGATACCGCCGCCTTCTGCGCGCCGGGCTCGACGCAGACCGGGATGGCGTGCGGGACGCGTCGATCGCGCTCGGCTTCTTCGACGCGCAGGCACGGCCGCAGCACCAGGATCTGGTCCTGCGCATGATCGGGCTCGTCTTCGACGCGATCGGCCGCAGCCCCGTGTTCGATTTCGCCCGGACCGACCTCGTGGCCGAGATCAGCGAGTCCGGCATGATGCTGGCGGCCGATCGGGACTTCGCGCACATCCCCCCCATGGACGTGCTCTACGCACAGCGAAAGGTCGCCGGGATGTACCTCATCGCCCGCCGTCTGCGCGCCCGGGTGGCGCTGAGGGAAATGCTGGAGCGCTGGGCGAAACCGGCCGCTGCGCCGAGGCCCGAGGCCGCGGGGGCATGATGCCGCCGGGCAATGCGCAGGGACCGCGTCGATGAAGGATGGGGCGCGCAACGACCTCTCGATCTACGACACCGCCGCCGAGCGGTGGTGGAGCGACGACGTCCGCTGGATCCGGACGCTCAAGAACATGGTGCCCGGACGCCTGCGCTGGTTCGACCGCCACGTGCACTGGGCCGACCGCGACGTGCTCGACCTCGGCTGCGCGGGGGGCTTCATGGCCGAGGCGATGGCGCTGCGCGGCGCCCGCGTGACGGGCATCGACCCCGCGGGCGAGGCCATCGGCGCGGCGCGGCGGCACGCCGAGGCATCGGAGCTCGACATTCGGTACGACGTCGGCGTGGGCGAGCGCCTGCCCTACGCGGACGCGAGCTTCGACATCGTCGTCTGCGTCGATGTTCTCGAGCACGTGGCCGACCTGCGCGCGGTGATCGGCGAGGTGGCCCGCGTCCTCCGACCGGGCGGCAAGTTCCTCTACGACACCATCAACCGGAACGCGCTCTCGCGGTTCGTGGTCGTGAGCCTCGCTGAGAACGTGCTGCGCATCCTGCCCCGGGGAACGCATGACCCGTCGATGTTCATCGTGCCGCGCGAACTCGAGGCCGAGTTCGAGCTGGCGGGGCTCGCGCCCGGCGGGTCGACGGGGCTCGGTCCCCGCGGTCTCGACCGCCGCGGCGACTTCACGTTCGGTCCGCTGCCGTCCCGCGCCATCATCTATATGGGCCTGGCCCGGAAACCGTGACCGGCGACACGCTCGGGACGCGCCCGGAACGTTCCGCCGTTCGGCCGGTCCCCTGCCGGATGCGAAGCCCACGGCCTCGCGGTGGCGGCTCGCGCCACCGCCTCTTTGCGAAGGTGTCCGCCCGCGCGCCGCGGCGTGTCCGAGGACGCGCGGGCCGGCGGGTCAGCTGTCCTGCGCCTCGGCCCGCGCCGCCTCGACCGACATCGTGACGTTCACCTCGTCGCCGACCATCGGGGCGAACATGCCGAGACCGTAGTCGCTGCGCAGAAGCGTGGTCGTCGCCGTGAAGCCCGCCCATTCCTTCTCCTCGAGCGGGTTCATTCCCGCCTGATTGAGAACGGCGTCGAGAACGACCTCGCGCGTCTCGCCGTTGAGCGTGAGGTCGCCCGTGATCTCGGCCGTGTTCTCGCCCGTGACCTCGATCGAGGTGCTCTCGAACGTCACCATCTCGTCCTCGCCGGCGCCGAAGAAGTCCTCCGACATGAAGTGCTCGAAGCGTTGCTCCCACCCGGTGAACATCGAGCGGACGGGGAACGAGACGCTGACGCTCGACGCCTCGGGGTTCTCCTGATCGAACATGATCTCGCCCTCGAAGCCCGAGAACATGCCCCAGGTCGTCGAATAGCCGAGGTGGTTGTAGTCGAAGAGGATCTGGCTGTGGCTGGGGTCGAGGACGTAGCGCTCGGCCGCCTTTGCGGTGGCGGCGCCGGCCAGGAGGGCCGTCGTAACAAGAAGCGTCTTCATCGGTGCGATCCTTCAGATGAGGTTCCGGTGCCGCCTGATCTGCCGTCTCGCCGCTGGAACTCAATGCCGCGGGTCAAACAGGCGCTGTTCGGACATGCACGGGAGGCGGAAGGCGACGCGGGCGGTTGCATCGGCGACGGCGCCCTGTATAAAGCCGCGTCCTTCCGCAGACACGTAGACCGGCGCAGCCTCTCGTGGGCGGGCGCGGAAGGTTTCAGCCCGTCCTTTGAAGTGCGCCCGCATGACAGGAGACAAGCATGCCGCTTTACGAGCATGTCTTCATCTCGCGCCAGGACCTGTCGAACACCCAGGCCGAGGGGCTCGTCGAGCACTTCGGCACCGTCCTCGCCGACAACGGCGGACAGGTGGTCGACACCGAGTACTGGGGCGTCAAGACCATGGCCTACCGGATCAACAAGAACCGCAAG
>CAYMRW010000119.1:6710-6971 GCA_964392825.1 uncultured Rhodobacterales bacterium | reverse complement strand
GGCCGACTGGATGTCGGCGGCCTCCTTCATCTCGATGGCGGGCCTCATCGCCTTCACCGGCTACGACAACTCCTCCTACCTGATGGGCTGGACCGGCGGCTACGTGCTGCTGGCGCTGCTGCTCGCGCCCTACCTGCGCAAGTTCGGCAAGTTCACCGTCCCCGAGTTCATCGGCGACCGCTTCTACAGCCCGACCGCCCGCCTCGTCGCGGTGGTCTGTCTGATCGTCGCCTCGGTGACCTACGTCATCGGCCAGATGAC
>CAYMRW010000119.1:0-6644 GCA_964392825.1 uncultured Rhodobacterales bacterium | reverse complement strand
ATCTCGCTGCAGCTGACCGGCAACCCGATCCCGGGCCTCGGCCTGTTCTCGACCTACCAGCCGACCGGCGAGCCGCTGCTCGCACGGCTGAACGAGGTCGTGACCGAACTCGGCTTCGCGCAGTACACCAACCAGGATCCGACGCCGTCGGCCGTCATCAACATGACGCTGTTCACCTTCTCGCTGATGATCGGCACGGCGGGTCTGCCGCACGTCATCATCCGGTTCTTCACCGTGCCCCGCGTCGCGGACGCGCGGTGGTCGGCCGGCTGGGCGCTCGTCTTCATCGCGCTGCTCTACCTCACGGCTCCGGCGGTGGCGGCGATGGCGCGGCTGAACCTGCTCGACACGATCTACCCGGGCGGCGTCAGCGAGGCGCCGATCGAGTACGAGGCACGTCCTGACTGGATCCAGAACTGGGAGGTCACGGGCCTGATCGCGTTCGACGACCTGAACGGCGACGGTCGTATCCAGTACTACAACGATGGCGCCGCCATCGCCGAGGAGCGCGGCTGGGAAGGCAACGAGCTGACCGTCAACAACGACATCCTGGTGCTCGCCAACCCGGAGATCGCCAGCCTGCCCGGCTGGGTCATCGCACTGGTCGCCGCTGGCGGCCTGGCGGCGGCACTGTCGACGGCGGCGGGCCTCCTGCTCGCCATCTCGTCGGCGATCAGCCACGACCTTATCAAGGCGTCGATCAATCCCGCCATCAGCGAACGCGGCGAGCTCCTCGCGGCGCGGATCTCTATGGCGGTGGCGATCGGGGTGGCGACGTGGCTCGGCCTCAATCCTCCGGGCTTCGCGGCACAGACCGTGGCGCTGGCCTTCGGGATCGCGGCGGCGACGATCTTCCCGGCCCTGATGATGGGCATCTTCATGAAGCGCATCAACAACAAGGGCGCCGTCGCCGGGATGCTGACCGGCCTGATCTTCACGGTGGTCTACATCTTCCTGCACAAGGGCTGGTTCTTCATCCCCGACACCAACCAGTTCGAGGACACGATCCAGGGCTCGCTCTTCGGCATCCAGTCGACGGCCATCGGCTCGGTCGGCGCGCTGCTGAACTTCGTCGTCGCCTACTTCGTCGCCAAGTCGACCGAGGAGACGCCGGAGCACATCAAGGAGCTGGTCGAGAGCGTCCGCGTTCCGCGCGGCGCAGGTGTCGCGACCGCGGCGCACTGATGTCGCCGCCGGGCGGACAGACCTCCGCCCGGACCCGCATCCCCGCCCCGTCCGCGTTCGCGCGGGCGGGGCCTCTCACTGACGGGAGCGCGTGATGACCGCCGCGGACTTCCTCGCCACCATCCACCCCTGGAACGCGCTGCCGCCCGAGATGCTGGCATCGGTGGCAGACGGCTTTCGGTCCGAGACGCACGGCGCCGGCGCCACCATCTACCGGGCCGGGGACCGCCTCGACGGGCTCTACGTCGTCCGCTCCGGCAGCGTCGAGGTCGTCGACGCCGAGGGGGCGTCGCTTTCCACGTTGGGCCCCCGCAACGCCTTCGGCGAGCGCGGCCTGATGCGCGACGGCATCGCGCCCACGACCGCGCGCGCGACCGCCGAGACCGAGCTCCTCGTCCTCCCCGCCGGCCGCTTCCGCGCCCTGGTCGAGAGCGACCCGTCGCTCCACGACTTCTTCGCCCGCGCCAGACCCGTGCGCGCCCGCCCGCGCAGCCTCGCCGAGACCCGCGTGGCGACGCTGATGACCGCCGAGCCCGCCACGATTGGCCCCGGGACCTCCATCGCCGAGGCCGCGCGGATCATGCGCGACAAGCGGATCTCCTCGCTCATGGTGGTCGAGGGCACGTCGCTGCGCGGCATCCTCACGATCCGCGACATCTCCGGCCGCGTGGTCGCCCAGGGGGTCGATCCCTCCGGACCCGTGACCGGCGTCATGACCGCCGATCCGGTCAGCCTGGCGCCCGACGCCATCGGCTCGGACGTGCTGCACCTGATGATGGAGCGCGGCATCGGCCACGTCCCCATCGTCGGGGACGCGGGCCTCGCCGGCATCGTCACGCAGACCGACCTCACCCGCTTCCAGGCCGAAAGCTCGGCCGAGGTGATCGGCGACGCCGCCCACGCCGCCGATGTCGCCGCCCTCGCCCGCGTGACCGAGCGCATCCCGCAGCTCCTCGCGCAGCTCGTGGGCGCGGGCAACCGGCACGAGGTCGTCACCCGCCTCGTCACCGACGTCGCCGACGCGGTGACGCGCCGCCTCCTCGCCCTCGCCGAGGCCGAGTTCGGAGCGCCGCCCGTTCCCTATCTCTGGCTCGCCTGCGGCAGCCAGGGGCGGCAGGAGCAGACCGGCACCTCCGATCAGGACAACGTCCTGATGCTGTCCGACGACGCCACCGAGGCGCACGACCCCTACTTCGCGCGCCTCGCGCGGTTCGTCTCGGACGGGCTCGACGCCTGCGGCTACGTCTTCTGCCCCGGCGAGATGATGGCGACGACGCCGCGCTGGCGGCAGCCTGTCCGCGTTTGGCGGCGGTACTTCCAAGGCTGGATCGACCGGCCCGACCCCGAGGCGCAGATGCTCGCCTCGGTCATGTTCGACCTCCGCCCCATCGGCGGCGACCGGTCGCTGCACGCGGGCCTGCAGGCGGACACGCTCGAGGCCGCATCGAAGAACTCGATCTTCGTCGCGCACATGGTCTCGAACTCGCTCAAGCACAGCCCGCCCCTCGGCCTCTGGCGGGGGCTTGCCACGGTGCGCTCGGGCGAGCATCGCGACCGCATCGACATGAAGATGAACGGCGTGGTCCCGATCGTGGACCTGGCGCGGATCTACGCGCTCCGCGGCCGACTGGCGGCGGTGGGCACCCGCGCCCGGCTCGAGGCGGCGCGCGCGGGCGGCGTCGTCTCCGACCGGGGCGGCCGCGACCTGATCGATGCCTACGACCTGATCGCGCAGACCCGGCTCGAGCACCAGGCCGAACAGGTGCGTCGCGGCCAGAGGCCCGACAACTTCATGGCACCCGCCGCCCTGAGCGAGTTCGAGCGCAGTCACCTGCGCGACGCCTTCGTCGTCGTGCGTACCATGCAGTCCGCCGCCACCAAGGGTCAGGGGGTGCTCTAGGATCGCGCCGCGCGAGGGAGGGGAGGTCCCATGCTGTTCGAACTGATCGCCGTGGTCCTGGCAGGCGTCGCCGCTGGAGGCACTGTTCTCGTGCTGCGCCGGGCGGCGCCTGGGCTGCCGCGCTGGCTGGTACCGGTCGTCGCCGGCGGCGCCATGATCGCCGCCGCCGTCTCGCTCGAATACTCGTGGTTCGGCCGCACCGTCGCCAGCCTGCCCGAAGGCCTCGACGTGGCGATGACCCACGAGAATTCCGCGCCCTGGCGCCCCTGGACCTATGCTGCCCCCTACGTCGACCGCTTCGTCGCCGTCGATCAGGGGACCGCGCGCACCAACGACGCGGTCCAGGGCCAGCGCATGGTCGACATCTATGTCTTCGGGCGCTGGTCGCCGGTGCAGCGGCTGCAGGCGGTGTTCGACTGCCGGGCCGGACGGCGCGCCGACATGGTGCCGGGCGTGACGATGGGCGAGGACGGCGCGCTCCAGGGCGCGACCTGGCACGAGACCGGGCTCGACGACCCGCTGACGTCCAGCGTCTGCACCGAGGCCTGAGGTTTCCCATGTCCCTTCGCCTTCGCATGCTCTTGTTCTTCGCGCTCATCGCCTGCGGCGCGCTCGCATCGACGCTGGTCGGTCTCTGGCTCGCCGCCCGCCGCGCCCCGGAGGCGATGTCGGCGCTCGTCACGGCCGGGCTCGTCGCGGTGTTCGGCACGATCTTCGTGACCGTGATGGTCTGGCTCCTCTTCGATGAGAACGTGGCGAAGGCCATCGACCGTCTGTCGGCGGCGCTCCGCGCCCGCGCCCATGGCGGCGTCAGCGCCGGGCTCGACGTCGAGCCGACGCGGCATCTGGGCGACCTCGGCCCCGCCGCGGCCGCGCTCTGCGACCGGCTCGCCCGCGAGCAGGACGAGGGCGAGGCACGGCTCGCCGCGGCCACGCAGGCGCTCGAGGAAGAGAAGGCGCACCTGTCGGCCATCCTCTCCGAGATCCCGGTGGCGATCATGGTCGTGGACGAGCGGCGCCGCATCACGCTCTACGACCGGCAATGCGTGCACGTGCTGGGTCAGGTCTCGACCCTCTGCCTCGGCCGCTCGGTCTTCGAGTACCTCGAGCGCGCGCCGGTCGAGAAGGCGCTCGCGGATCTCGCCGCGTCCGAACGGCGGAACTTCATCGACGCCGAGCTGCCGACGGCGGATGCCACCGGGACCGTGAGGGCGCGCATCCGGCCGGCGGCGCAGGGGCGCGGGTTCATGCTGGCGATGGAGGTCGACGAGGAGGTCACGGCCGAGCGTCCGCTGGTCTTCGACTTCGGCCTGATCGAGAGCGAGGCGGCGGCCGACATCGCCTCCACCCCCCTCTCCGCGCTCACCTACGTGATCTTCGACACCGAGACCACGGGCCTCGACCCCAGGGCCGACGAGATCGTGCAGATCGGTGCCGTGCGGGCCCTGAACGGGCGCCTCGTCTCGGGCGAGACCTACGACACCTACGTCGATCCCGGCCGGCCGATCCCGCCCGCCTCGTCGCGGGTGCACGGCGTCACCGACGAGCTCGTCGCCGGCGCCCCGGACGTGCCGAGTGCGGTCCGCGCGTTCCACGGCTTCGCCCGCGACGCCGTGCTCGTCGCCCACAACGCCCCTTTCGACATGGCTTTCCTGAGGCGGCGCGAGGGGGAGCTCGACCTCGCCTTCGACAACCCGGTCCTCGACACCGTGCTGCTGTCGGCCGCGGTCTTCGGCGAGACCGAGGAGCACACGCTCGACGCCATCGCCGAGCGCCTCGACGTGCGCATCGAGGGGGCGGCGCGGCACACCGCCATGGGCGATGCCGTGGCCACCGCCTCGGTCCTGCTGAAACTCATGCCCATCCTCGAGGGACGCGGCATCGCCACCTTCGGCGACGCGGTCGCGGCGATGCGGCGGCACGAGCGGCTCCTCCCCGACCTCAACGCCTGACCGTTTGCTGGGACCCAAGGTCGCACTAGCTCGTTTCCCGAATGATGACGATTCCGGGACCGATGGCATGAGCGGACTTCTCGCCCTTCTCGACGACGTCGCCGCCCTGGCCCGAATCGCCGCCGTTCAGGTCGACGATGTCGCCGCGCAGGCTGCCAAGGTCGGCGGCAAGGTCGCGGTCACGGTATGGGACGACGCCGCCAAGGCCGGGACCAAGGCCGCGGGCGTGGTCATCGACGACGCCGCCGTAACCCCGAAGTACGTGACCGGCCTGCCCGCCACGCGCGAGCTGCCGATCATCTGGCAGATCGCCCGCGGCTCGATCTTCAACAAGCTCGTCATCCTCCTGCCGCTCGCGCTCCTCCTCAGCGTCTTCGCCCCTTGGATGGTGCCGCCGCTCCTGATGCTCGGCGGCTCGTATCTATGCTACGAGGGGGCGGAGAAGGTGCTGCATGTTCTCCGTCCCCACCACGCGGAGGGCCCGAAGCCCGAGACGCTCGACGCCGCGCACCTGGAACAGACGCGTATCAAGTCCGCCATCAAGACCGACTTCATCCTGTCTGCCGAGATCATGGTCCTGTCGCTCGCCGCCATCGAGGCCGACGGGGTCGTGCTCCGCGGCCTGATCCTCGCGATCGTCGCCATCGGCATCACCGCCCTCGTCTACGGCAGCGTGGCACTTCTCGTGAAGGCCGACGACATCGGCCTGAAGCTTGCATCGGCCGGCCGGCTCGAGACCACGCGCCGCGTCGGCCGCGGCATCGTCAAGGCGATGCCGACCGTCATGACCCTGGTCTCCACCGTCGGCACCGCGGCGATGCTCTGGGTCGGCGGCTCGATTATCCTGCACTCGCTGGCCGATCTCGGCTTCGCCGCCCCCTACGAGACGATCCACCACGCGGCCGAGGCCGTCGCCCACGCCGTGGGGGTCGCCCAGGGGTTCACCACGTGGTTCGTCACGGCCCTCGTCGACGGCATCCTCGGCCTCACCTGGGGCTTCATTCTCATTCCGATCGTCAAGCACGTCCTGGCGCCGGTCACCGGGCTCTTCACGCGCGGCAAGGAAGCCTGACGACACGGCGGCTTGCCGAGCGGAGCCGATCCGTTACGATAGTGTCATTGTCGCGCGGCATCGCCGCCAAAAGCTGACCCCGAACGGGGATGGGAGGAAGAATGACGATCAAGACGAGTTCGCGCCGCGGCGCGCTCAGGACCCTTGCCGGCGCCGGCGCCGCCTCGCTGGCCGCGCCGCACATCGCGGGCGCGCAGGCGAACGGCACCACCTGGCGGATCCAGACCTCGTGGCCCGGCGGCGCCGGCCTTCAGATCTTCCGTGACTGGTGCGCCTCGATCCAGGAGAAGTCCGGGGGCGAACTGACGCTGACGCCGTTCGGCGCCAACGACGTTGTGGGGGACTTCCAGCTCTACGACGCGGTCAAGAACGGTGTCCTTGAGGCGATCAACCCCTTTACCATCTACGCGCAGGGCATCATCCCGGCGGCGACGTTCCTGACCTCCTATCCGCTCGGGCTGCGCCAGCCGGCGGAATGGGACGTGTTCTACTACGGCCTGGGCGGGCTCGACATCGCCCGCGAGCTCTTCGCGGC
>CAYMRW010000118.1:0-7019 GCA_964392825.1 uncultured Rhodobacterales bacterium | reverse complement strand
CTGCGCGCGCCCGAGGGCGACCGCCGCCTGCCCGACGGCGTGGCGCTCGCGACCGGGGCCGAGCCGATCGCGGGCTTCCTCGCCGCCGCCGGCCTCGCCGTCGAGCCGAGCACCGCGAGCGGGGAGGTCCCGCCCGCACACCTCACCCGGCTCGCCGCCGACATGACCGTCCTCGTGAGCTGCTGGAACTAGAGGCGCCAGAAGGCGCGCGTCAGGATCGTGTAGACGACGAGCAGCTCGAGCCGCCCGACCAGCATGGCGAAGCTCAAGAGCCATTTCGCGGGGTCGCTCAGCCCGGCGAAGTTGCCCGCGGGGCCGATCCGGTCGCCGAGACCCGGCCCGACGTTGGCGAGCGCCGTCGCCGCCCCCGAGATCGCTGTCACCATGTCGAGCCCGAGCATGGTGAGGAGCACCGACAGAACGCCCAGCGACACGATGAAGATGACGAAGAACGCCATCACCGAGTTCAGCACGTCGGTGTCGACCGGGCGGCCGTCGAAGCGCGGCTGGAAGACGCCGTGCGGCGCCGCGATCTGCCGCACCTGGGCGCGGATCGACGAGAACAGGATCTGGTAGCGGAATATCTTGATCGAGCAGCAGGTCGAGCCGGCGCAGCCGCCGATCAGGCCGATGGCGAAGAAGACCAGCACGGCGAAGGGTCCCCATGCCTGGTAGTCGGTGCTGGCATAGCCCGTGCCGGTGATGATCGAGGTCGCGTTGAACAGCGTCTCGCGCAGGCTGACCTCCCCCGCGAAGCGGTCGACGAAGACGAGGAAGGCGAGCAGCAGCACGACGATGACCATGACGGTCAGCAGGAATGCGTGCACCTGCGTGTCGCGCCAGAGCGGGCGGGCGCTGCCCGCGAGCACCTGCACGTAGAGGACGAACGGCAGGCTCGCGACGATCATGAAGACCGCCGCGACATATTCCGGCGCGCCCTTGAAGGCCCCGAACGAAGCGTCGTAGGTCGAGAACCCGCCCGTCGCGATCGTCGTCATCGCGTGGTTGATGGCGTGGAAGCTCTCCATGCCGCAGGAGAGGTACGCGAGGTAGCAGGCGACGGTGAGGCCCACGTAGATCCAGCCGATCTGCGAGGCGATTTCGGCGGCACGGGGCAGGATCTTGCCCATCGTGTCGAACGCCTCCGAGCGGAACACCTGCATGCCGCCGACGCGGAGTTCGGGCATGAAGACCATGGCCACGACGATGATCCCGATGCCGCCGAACCACTGCAGCATCGAGCGCCAGAGCAGCAGGCCATCGGGCAGGAACTCGAGCCCCGTGAGCACGGTGGAGCCGGTGGTGGTCATGCCCGACATCGCCTCGAAGACGGCGTCGACGAGGCGCGCCTCGGTGGCGCCAATGAGGAACGGGATGGCGCCGAAAATCGGCAGCGCCAGCCACACGAGCGCGGCCATGAGGAACGTCTGCTGACGGCTCAGCGTGTCGCTCACCCCGTTGCGGCAGGCGAGCGCGAGCAGCGCCCCGGTGAGCGAGGTCAGGATCGCGCATTCGAGGAACACTGGCCAGTGGCCGTTGCCGGCGGCGGCGTCGACGATGAGCGGGATCAGCATCGTCGCACCGAGACAGGCGATGAGAAGGCCGGTAACGTACCCGACGGGCCGGATGTCGATCATCGCGCGAGGCTTCGCCGCACCGCGGGGCCGAGTCAACCGAACGCGGCCGGGGCGGGCTCAGCCGGCGTGACGCAGCGCCGGGAACAGATGCGGGTCGAGCGTCCCGCTCGAGAAGAGCGGGCCATGCGTGAGCACCGCCACGGCGTCGTGGCTGTGCAGGCTCTCCTGGTGGCTGCAGACGACGCGGTAGTCGCCGATGCGCGGGTCGCGCCGCAGCGCCTCGGAGAAGAGCCGCACGGCGTCCTCGACGAAGATCGGGTTGGCGGCGTTGAGCTCGGCGAAGGCCTGCTCGTCCTCGCGCTTGACCATCACCTGCGTCTCGGTCGGCACCGCCTCGCGACACAGGTCGACCAGGTCCTCGAACCACAGGTCGGGCGCGTCCGGGTCGATCTCGAGCGACAGCCGCGCCACCGAACGCTGCGAATGCGGCGTCGCGAGCTGACCCCGCATCGCTCGGGCGTGCTCGGAGAGTTCGAGCGAGCACGGGCAGGTCGACGAATAGACGTAGTCGACGTGCAGGAGGCGCCGCCGCGTGCCCCCCTGCTCGACGAGCTCGAGGGCGAGGTCGTAGTACTGCCACCCCTGAAGGCCGGAGCGCAGGCTCTCCTGCCGCACCGGGTACTGCAGGCGCATCTGGATGCGGGCGTCGCCGCTGTCGAGGTCGGCCTTGTAGTCGTCGAGCGCCGCCTCGATCACCCCGAACGACACCGTCCGCTCGGCGTGGGCGTAGAACGAGCGCATGATCCGGCTCATGTTGATGCCCTTGCGGTCCGCCGCCAGCGACACCGTTCCCGTCACCGTCGTCGGCAGCACGACCTCGCCGCCACCGCGCGCGAGGTATCGCAGCGGCAGGCGGAATCCCGAGATGCCGACATGCGCGATCGGCTCGGCCGCGCCCCGGACCAGCGAGGCCGGACCGTTCTGCAGGTCGGGCAGCGACGCCCGGTAGCGCGCGTCTGCCACGAACGACGCGGGATAGGTTCGCGACAGCTCCGGATAGCCGCCCTGCGGGCCCGGCCGCAGGCGTCCGACGACGGGGTCGAGCGTCGCGATCTCGACGTCGCTCGCCCGCTCCGCCCATGTCCGCAGCGTGGCGAGCGCCTGCTCGGCGGCGCGACGATCAGGCCGACGCTCGATCTCGGTCGTCTGAATGTCCATGAGTCGGTCCCCCCAGGCGTCGCCGCCGGGACCCGACCCCGGCACGGTCTACCCGGTGGATACGACGGCGAGGCCGGGACGGATCATCCCGAGCGCCTGCCGCAGGTCCGAAAGCAGATCCTCGGGGTCCTCGAGCCCCACCGAGAGCCGCACGAGACCGGGGCCGATCCCCCGCTCCGCCCGCTGCGCCTCGCTCAGTCGCTGGTGCGTCGTCGTCGCCGGATGCGTGGCGATCGACTTGGCGTCGCCGAGGTTGTTCGAGATCGTCACGACTTCGAGCGCATTCAGGAACGCGAACGCCGACGCCGCGTCGCCGAGGTCGAGTGACAGGACCGTCCCGCCCGACCCCATCTGCCGCTGCGCCAGGTCGGCCTGCGGATGTGTCGAAAGGCCCGGGTAGAGCACCGCGACGCCGTCCGCGGACAGCGTCTCGGCGATCGCCAGCGCCGCCTCCGCCTGCGCCCGGACACGCAGGTCGAGCGTCTCGAGACCCTTCAGCATGATCCATGCGGTGAACGGGCTCATCGCGGCGCCGGTGTGCTTGAGGTAGGGCTCGAGCGTCTTGCGCACGTACTCCCGGGTGCCGAGCACGACGCCGCCCAGCGCCCGCCCCTGACCGTCGACGTGTTTCGTGGTGGAGTAGACGATGACGTCGGCCCCCTCTTCCACGGCACGGCTGAAGATCGGCGTCGCGAAGACGTTGTCGACGATGACCGCGGCCCCGGCCGCGTGCGCGATCCGCGAGACCGCCTCGATGTCGACGAGGTCGAGCGTCGGGTTGGCGACGCTCTCGAAGAAGACCGCCCTGGTCCCCGGCGTCACCGCCTGCGCCCAGGCGGCGAGGTCTGTACCGTCGACGAACACGGTCTCGACGCCGAAGCGCGGCAACACGTCCTCGAGGATGTAGAGGCACGAGCCGAACAGCGCCTTCGACGCCACCACCCGGTCACCGGCCTTCAGCATCGACATGAGGGCGGCGTTCACTGCGGCCATGCCGCTTGCGGTGGCGAAGGCGTCCTCGGTCCCCTCAAGCGACGCCATGCGCTCCTCGAACATACGCACCGTGGGGTTGCCGTAGCGGGCGTAGATGAACTCGTCGTCGCCGAGATCGGCAAAACGCTGCGCCGCCTGCTCGGCGCTGTCGTAGACGAAGCCCTGGGTGAGGAAGATCGCCTCGCTGACCTCGCCATAGCCGGAGCGGCGGATGCCCTCGTGGATCATCCGGGTCCGTGTGCGCCTGGTCATCGCCGCCCTCCACCCACGAAAAAGCCCCCGAACCGCGGCGAGGCGGCGGGGGCTCCGACCGACCTCTTTAGCGGCTTGTTTAACGTGGCCCGCAATCCGGTGAACAAATTGCCACGGCCTGCGGCGTAGCGCCCCGGCCAAAGGCGGTCAAGCGTCATGCCGCCGTCACCGCGTCGTCACAACGGCGTCGCCACGGAGCCCTAGCAAGCGCCGCAACATCCGGGGCAGATGGCATGGTTCCGATCATAAGGGCAAACGCGCTCGGCACGGCCCTCGTCCTGCCAGACGGTGCCGCGGACGCCCTGCGCGCCGTGCCCCGCGACCAGCCGCTCGTCGTCCTCGTCCACGGGTTCAAGTACTCGCCGCAGACACCGGGACGCGACCCGCACCGCTTCGTGCTCGGCGCGGAAGGGACCTCGGTCCGTGGCCGCTCGGCGTCGTGGCCGCGTCGCCTGGGCCTCGGCCGGGGTCTCGTGGTCGGGTTCGGCTGGCACGGCACCGGCACCATCTGGGCGGCGCAGGCGCGGGCCGCGCGGGCGGGTGCGGCGCTCGCCGCCCTCGTCCGGACCGCCTGCCGCACGGTCGACATCGTCGCGCACTCGCTCGGCGCCCGGGTGACGCTCGCGGCGATGGCCGAGCTGCCGCCCGGCGCCGTTTCGCGCGCCATCCTGATCTCGGGGGCGGAGCTGCGCAGCCGCGCAGAGGCCGTGCTCGCCGCGCCGGGGGGGCGGGCGAGCGAGATCGTCAACGTCTGCAGCCGCGAGAACGATCTCTTCGACGCGCTCTACGAGAGCTTCGTGGCGCCGCACCGGCCGTTCGACCGCGCCATCGGCGCCGGCTTCGGCACGACGGTACCGAACTGGCTCGACCTGCAGCTTGACGCCAGCCCGGTGCGCCGCGGTCTGGCACAGCTCGGCTTCGACATCCCCGCCCCCGACCGCCGGGTCTGCCACTGGTCGGGCTACCTGCGCAGCGGCACCTGGTCGCTCTACCGCGCCCTGATCGAGGAGCGGCTGCCGCTCGCTGCCCTTCGCCGCGTGCTTCCCGACGGGCTGGAGCCGCGGTGGGCGCGCTTCTTCGACGGCATGGCGTTGCGCGGCGACTTGCCCACGGCCCCGTCCGCCCCATCCTGACGCCGAGCGGGCAGTGGCCCGCGGGAGGACCGGAGAACCCATGATTGCACCCATCGACCTGTACTACTGGCCGACGCCGAACGGTTGGAAGGTTTCCATCGCGCTCGAGGAGATGGAGCTTCCCTACGACGTCCACACTGTGAACATCGGCAAGGGCGAGCAGTTCGAGCCCGCGTTCCTCGCGATCTCGCCCAACAACCGGATGCCGGCCATCGTCGACCCGGAGGGCCCGGACGGTCAGCCGATCTCGGTCTTCGAATCGGGTGCCATCCTGCAGTACCTCGCGCGCAAGACGGGCCGCTTCACCGGCCCGACCGAGCGCGACCGCATCGCCGTCGACGAATGGCTCTTCTGGCAGGTCGGTGGCGTCGGCCCGATGGCGGGACAGGCGCACCATTTCCTGCGCTACGCGCCGTCGATGGACCCGCCGAACGACCTGCCCTACGCCAAGCAGCGCTACCGCGACGAGGTCGCCCGCCTCTACGGGGTCCTCGACCGCAGGCTTCAGGACCGCGAATACGTCGCCGGCGACTTCTATTCCATCGCCGACATGGCGATCTGGCCCTGGGTCTCGGGCTGGGAGCGGCAGGAGCAGACGCTCGACGACAAGCCGCACCTCGCCCGCTGGCTCGACCTCGTGGGTAGCCGCCCCGCGGTGCAGCGCGGCCGTGCCCTGCACGAGGAGCTGCGCGGCAACCTCGAGACCGACCGCGACGCCCAGCGCATCCTGTTCCAGCGGCAGGCTTAGGGGTTCGTTAGCTCCCGCGGCAGTACGTTCGCCCCCGTAACGAGTTACTGTTCGGGGCCCATCCGCCATGCATCCCAGAGACCAGCGTTTCGAGTGTGAGTTCCCGGTGGAGATCCGGGTCCCCGACGGCGAGGTCTGGGCGGTGATCCGCGACGTCGCGGTCGGCGGCGCCCGGATCGAGGGCGCTTGCGGCATGCGCGCGGGCCAGGGCTGCACGCTGATTCTCGCCGGGCGTCGCATGCCGGCCACCATCGCCTGGGTCCGCGGCGGCGAGTGCGGGATCAAGTTCCAGCGCCGCCTCCTGCCCGAGGAGTTCGACCTCGTCACCGGCGTCGACGCCTACGCCCAGGTCGGCGGCCGGCGTCAGTCGCGCCGGTTCTTCGGCTCGCGCGCCGCCTGATCCTCGCGGGCATAGGCGGCGAAAAGCGGACCCTGGAGCGCGAAGAAGACGAAGATCGCCGCCGTCAGCCCGAACGTCTTGAAGTTCACCCAAACGTCGGTCGACATCGTCCGCCAGACCACCTCGTTGGCCAGCGCCAGCGCGAGAAAGAACGCCGTCACCCGGCGCGTCAGCTTCATCCAGCCCTCGCGCTCGAGCGGCACGACCTCCTCCATGACGAGGCGCAGGTACGACCGCCCGCGGACCAGCCCGAAGCCGAGGATCGTGGCGAAGATCAGGTAGATGATCGTGGGCTTCATCTTGAAGAACCGCTCGTCGTTCAGCCATACGGTCAGCCCGCCGAACACGGCGACGAGGACGAGCGTCATGAGCTGCATGCGGCTCAGATGCCCGGTCAGGCGCCACAGCGCGAAGGTCGCCGCCGCCATCAGCGGCACGAACAGCGCGGTCAGCACGATGAAGCCCGAATACGCCGCCCCGCCGATGTCGAACGTACGCTCCCTGAGCAGCAGATAGCCGAGGAAGAACAGCGCGATCGGCCCGAGCTCCAGCACCGTCTTCCATCTCGCGGTCGTCATCGCGCGTCCCCTTCTCAGCCGCCGCTCTCCACTAGCACGGCGCCGGCCGCGATCAACGCCATGAGCGCCACGCGCCGTGGCCCGGTGCTTTCGCCCAGCACCAGCCAGCCGATCAGCGCC
>CAYMRW010000117.1:2819-7022 GCA_964392825.1 uncultured Rhodobacterales bacterium | reverse complement strand
AGCACCTCCTGGGGCTGCTTCACGAGTTCGTCCAGGGACATCCGGCCGCCATCAGATCGCTCGACACCCGCGCGGGCATATCCTTTACTCCAGCGCGATGAAAGAGCTTCTGCGGACCAACGACCCGACGGTCATCGCCTACGCGACCGCGCTTCTCGACGGCGAGGACATCCAGAGCTTCCAGATGGACACCCACATGAGCGTGCTCGAAGGTTCCATCGGCATCCTGCCGCGGCGGCTGATGGTGCGCCAGGCGGACCTCTTCCGGGCGCGCGCGGTCCTGCGCGAGAACGGCATCGAGGTCGCCACCTGACGGCTTCGCATTCTCTGGGCCGAGCGACGCGGCCGCGGCCCCGACTCGGGTCGCTCCGGCACGCGTCCCGAAAGGTTTCCCCTGCGGCATGTTTGCGCCGACGATGAAGGCATTCGCGCCTATGGCGCAGGCATCGACCGCGCAAAATCGGTTGAAAGTGGCCACTTCGTTTCTCCGCCCGGGGTAGTGACAGGACGGTCGACATGTGCTCGACTAGCTTTGCAGGAGACATCGATGGAGGTCGACGATGAGCGTGAACGCGCACTTGCAGGAGCTTCGCCGGAAGCACGAGATGCTTTCGCACGAGGTCGAACAGGAGCAGCGCAGTCCGTCCTCCAACGCCCTTCACATCACCGAACTGAAGAAACAGAAGCTGCGGCTCAAGGAAGAGATCACGCGCCTCTCGACCTAGCCGCGAGAACCCGCGGGCACGCGGAACCGGCGCGGGGCCTCGGCTGCGCCCCGCGCCTCGGTCACTACCCACGCCAGGAAGGCCGCGACTGCGGGGCGGTCGCGCGTCTCGGGCAGGCAGAGTGCCCGGAACCGCGCCGGCACCGACAACGCGAGGTCGAAGGGCGCGATCAGGCCCCCGTCCTCGAGCGCGCGCTCCGCGAAAGACAGACGACCGAGGACGACCCCGGTACCGGCCTCCGCGGCATCAAGGGCGTGATCGGCCGGGCTGAACCGCGGACCGCCGACGGCGTAGGGTGTCGGCATGCCCGCCGCGGTGAACCATGCCGCCCAGTCCGCCGGCGGATCGACGAAGCCGATGTCCTCCTGTCGGATCAGCGGCAGGCGCAGCAGATCGGCGGGCCGGCTCCCCTGCAAGGCCAGCGCCGGCGCCAGGATCGGCGTCATGTGCTCCTTGATGAGCGGGATCGAGAGGAGCCCCGCGTTGCGGCCCTGGCCGAAGCGGATGGCGACATCGACGTCATCGCGCGCGAGGTCGAGAAGCCGCAGCGTGGCCGAATAGCGCAGATCGACCTCGGGGTGCGCTCGGGCGAAGGCGGAGAGCCGCGGCGCGAGCCTATCGCGCGGTGAAGGCCGGCCCGGCGGTGATCGTCAGCGTGCTGTCGCTCGCCTGACGCTGCACCGCGCGCCACCCCGATTGCAGCGTCGCGAACGCCTCCGCGGTCGACAGCGCCAGGCCCGCCCGGCCTGGGTCAGGTCCACGGCCCGTGCCCGCCGTTGAGAGAGGGCAACCCGAGATGCTCCTCGAGCGGCCGGACCTGCAAGCTCAGCGCCGCCGGTGTCAGCGCCAGTTCGGCGGCCGCGCGCGAGAAGCTCGGGTGCGGCGCGGAGGCGTCGAAGGCGCGCAGCGCGGTGAGGGGTGGAGGACGATCGGCCACGAGCGACAAGTGGAACTTGTCGATCGCCAGAGAAAGTCTCGTTTGTGAGACTGTGCACCCAAGGCCAATTTGTCGGCAGACGAACGATCAGGGAGACCGGAATGTTCGAGACAGCCGCCAGCGACCGGATTCATGTCGCCGACCGCCGGACTCACGACGCACGGGCGGCCGCGCTGCGCGGCCTCCTGCGGCGCCTCCTCGGCCGGGCCTGAGGCGATGGGGCGGCCACCGCCGCCCCTGCCGCTCACGAGAAGAACTGGGCCCCGTTGGCCGAGAGCGTCGCGCCGTTGATGAACGCCGAATCGTCCGAGGCCAGGAAGACCACGCAGCGCGCGATCTCCTCGGGCTCGCCGAGACGGCCGGTGGGGATCTGCGCCACGATCTTCTCGCGCACGTTCTCGGGGATGGCCATGACCATCTCGGTCGCGATGTAGCCCGGGCAGATCGCGTTGGCGGTGATGCCCGACCGCGCGCCCTCCTGCGCCAGCGAGCGCACGATGCCGAGGTCGCCGGCCTTGGTCGCGGCATAGTTGACCTGGGCGAACTGGCCCTTCTGGCCGTTGACCGAGCTGATCACGATGACCCGGCCGAACTTGCGCTCGCGCATTCCCGGCCAGACCGGATGGATGGTATTGAAGACGCCGGTGAGGTTGGTGTCGATGACCTCGCGCCACTGCTCGGGCGTCATCTTGTGGAAAGGCGCGTCGCGGGTGATGCCGGCGTTGGCCACGACCACCTCGATCGGGCCGAGATCGGCTTCGACCTGGGCGATCCCCTCCTTCGAGGCGTCGTAGTCCGCGGCGTTCCACTTGTAGGTCTTGATGCCCGTCGCGTCGGTGAAGGCCCGGGCCTTCTCGTCGTTGCCGGCATAGGTCGCCGCGACCTCGTAGCCGTCGGCCTTCAATGCCTTGGAGATGGCCTCGCCGATGCCGCGGGTGCCACCCGTGACCAGTGCTACACGTCCCATTCGTCCCTCCCTCTATGATTGCAGCGTTGCGATGAAGTCATGCGCGTCCGACTCGCCCAGGTCCCAGGTCCGGCGGAGCTTTTCGGGGTCGGTGAAGTCGATCTTGTCGGCCGGCACCTCCTCGGACGGCATCACGTAGCGCCGCCCTGGCACGTCCGGGATGTTGCGGTAGCGCCGCGTCAGGAGGATCAGCGTCGAGCCGAGGTTTGGCTCGGGCATCGGCGCCTGGTCGGCCATGCCGGCGTCGATCACTGGCTTGCCGTCCCACGTGGGCGGCTCGAACACCGGCGGGATAGTCGCCGCGGCGCAGATCAGGTCGACGAGGGTGCCGTCCCGCGCCGCCTGCCGGCCGTCGACCCGAGTGGTGGTCAGGCCGGCCTTCTGGCTCCACGCGAGGTGCGGGGTCGAACGGATGTGCAGGTCGGCCTCGTAGGCTGCGGTCATCGCGGTCCCCGAGAGCTTCTCCCAATCGTGGTCGGGCGGGTGCGCGATCAGGATCTGCAAAGCCGGCCCGTCGGCCACGATCGCCTGCGCCTCTGCATCGACGACCGACGCGACGACCTCGCGGTAGACGCGCTGGTGCGGAGTGTAGCCATGCTCGCCGTCGATCGCGTCGTGCCAGCCGAAGTTGTGGTCCTGCTGCGAGAACGCCGCGCACATCGTGTCGAGGAGGCGAGGGCCGCGGTGGGTGATGAACGAGACCGACGACAGCGCCCCTCCCGAAACGCCGGTGATCCGTGCGGGATGCAGCGGCCGCGCCCGGCGCAGGACGTGCGTGAAGCCGCCGAACCAGAAGCAGCGCGTGCCGCCGCCCGAAAAGACGAGCTGGTCGTAGATCGTCTCTTCGGGCACCGGCCCGGACCGTTCTCAGTCGCGCTCGACGCAGAGCGCGACGCCCATGCCGCCGCCGATGCAGAGCGTGGCGATGCCGCGCTTGGCGTCGCGCCGCTTCATCTCGAAGAGGAGCGTGTTGAGCACCCGCGCGCCCGACGCGCCGATGGGGTGGCCGATGGCGATGGCGCCGCCGTTGACGTTCACGATCTCGGGGTCCCAGCCCATGTCTTTGTTGACCGCGCAGGCCTGCGCCGCGAAGGCCTCGTTGGCCTCGACGAGATCGAGGTCGCCGACCTTCCAGCCGGCCTTCTCCAGCGCCCGGCGGCTGGCGTAGATCGGTCCCGCGCCCATGTAGGCGGGGTCGAGACCGGCGGTGGCGTAGCTCGCGATCCGCGCGAGCGGCTCGATGCCCCGCTTCTCGGCGTCCTCGACCGACATCAAGAGCACGCCCGCCGCCCCGTCGTTGAGGCCCGAGGCGTTGCCGGCGGTCACCGTCCCCTCCTTGGCGAAGGCGGGGCGCAGCTTAGCCATGTTCTCGACCGTGGCGCCGTGGCGGATGTACTCGTCCTTGTCGACGACGGTGTCGCCCTTGCGGGTCTTGACGGTGAAGGAGACGATCTCGTCGTCGAAGCGGCCGGCCTTCTGCGCCGCCTCGGCCTTGTTCTGGCTCTTCGCCGCGAACTCGTCCTGCGCCTCGCGGCTGATCTGCCATTTCTCGGCGACGTTCTCGGCGGTCTGGC
>CAYMRW010000117.1:0-2746 GCA_964392825.1 uncultured Rhodobacterales bacterium | reverse complement strand
GGTAGCCGTTGAAGGCGTCCCAGAGACCGTCCTTGATCATCGTGTCGACGAACTTCATGTCGCCCATCTTGTGGCCCTGGCGCAGGTTCTGGCAGTGCGGCGCCATCGACATGTTCTCCTGCCCGCCGGCAACGATGATGTTGTTGTCGCCGAGCTGGATGTGCTGGGCGCCGAGCGCGATCGCCCGCAGGCCCGAGCCGCAGACCTGGTTGATCCCCCACGCGGCGCTGCCTTCGGGCAGACCGGCCTTGATGTGGGCCTGCCGCGCCGGGTTCTGGCCCTGGCCGGCGGTCAGGACCTGACCGAGGATGGTCTCGCTCACCTCTTCCTTGTCGACGCCGGCGCGGCTCACCACCGCCTCGATCATGGCGGCGCCCAGATCGTGCGCGGGCGTATTGGCGAAGGCGCCGCTGAAGCTGCCGACCGGGGTGCGGGCGGCAGAGGCGATGACGACGTTGGTCATGGGGGGTCCTCCTGAAATCGCGGTCTGCCGCGGCAGGGCGGCCCGCGGCGATCGCCCCCGGTTCTAGGCCGGGGCAGGAGGGAGGGCAACGCCCCCCGGGGTCAGCCGTGGTCGGCGGCGAAATCGACGGCGGTCCAGGTCGGTCTCAGCACCGGCGCCCCGAAGAGCCAGCCCTGCAGGCAGTCGATGCCGAGCGACGTCAGGAACCGGGCGTCGGCCGGATCCTCGATCATCTCGCCCACCGTCAGGCAGTCGAAGTGCCGGCCGATGCCGATCAGCGCCTCGGCGAGCACGCGGTTGTCGGGATCGGCGTGGATGCCCCGGCAGAAACTTCCGTCGATCTTGATGATGTCGAAGTGCAGGTCGCGCAGAAGCCGGAAGGAGGTGTAGCCGGCGCCGAAATCGTCGAGCGCGAAGCTCACTCCGCGATCCCGGCAGGAGGTCATGAACGAGCCGACATAGGCGGGGAACATGATCGCCGTCCGCTCGGTGATCTCGAGGATCAGGCGCTCGGCCGCCGTCGGGTCGCGGCCGAACCCGGCCTTGAGGGTGGCCGACCATTCGGCATGGCCGATGGAGCGCACCGACATGTTCAGCGCGATGCGCAGGGTCGGATTGCGCCGCAGCGCCTCGAGCCCGCGCTCGAGCGCGATCCGGTCGAGCCTGCGGCCGAGCTCGTTCGATTCGACCTCGGAGATGAACAGATCGGCGCGGATCGCGGCGCCCGCCTCGGTGAAGAGGCGGATCAGACCCTCGTAATACGCGACGCGGTCGGGTCGGGCGGCCTCGACGACGGGCTGGAACGCGAGATCGACGCGGCCGGCGTCGATCGCGGCCGCGACCATCGTGCGCACGCTCTCGGCGCGGGCCGTCTCCAACGCTTTGCCGTCGAGGATCATTCGACCTTCCCCGCTGAACTCGGATCCGACCATTGCCGCGACACGTGAATCCGCCGTAAAGCTGTTGCGGGTTTGTCCACACACCCCGTTCAGAGATGCCCCTGGTGCGGCACCGACCCCCTCTACGTCGCCTACCATGACGAGGAGTGGGGCGTGCCGGAGCGCGATTCGCGCGCGCTCTACGAAAAGCTGGTGCTCGACGGCTTTCAGGCCGGGCTCGCCTGGATCACCATCCTGCGCAAGCGTGAGGGGTTCCGCGCCGCCTTCGCGGGCTTCGACCCCCGGACGATCGCGGAATGGGGACCGATCGAGGTGGAACGGCTGCTCGCCGATCCCGGCATCGTCCGCCACCGCGGCAAGATCGAGGCGGCGATCGACGGCGCCCGTTCGTGGATCCGGATCGAGGACGAAACCGGCTTTGCCGAGTTCGTCTGGTCGTTCGTGGACGACGTCCCGCTGCAGCCGAACCGGCGCGCGATGGCCGACGTGCCGTCCGAGACCGAGGTCAGCCGCGCCATGTCGAAGGCCCTCAGGGCCGAGGGCTTCCGGTTCGTCGGCCCGACCATCGTCTACGCCTTCATGCAGGCCGCGGGCCTCGTCAACGATCACCTCGTCAGCTGCCCCCGCCACGCCGGCCTCGCGCGGCCGGCCGACATCCGGGGGGAACACGGCGGATCGCCCATGCATTGACCCGCGAGGGACGATCGATGCCGAGGAGAATGGGATGCGCGCTGCCGGAACCCTGTTGATCGCTGCTTTTGCCGCCCTGCCGGCCGCCGGCCAGGAGACGATCACGATCTCTACGGCCACGAGCGATGCCTACGGCACGTATCTTACGGACGATCTCGGCCAGGCCGTCTACCTCCTCACCGCCGACAGGGGCTCGGGCGACGGCGAGGCGCAGGTAACCTGTACCGACGTCGTGTGCATCGGCTCCTGGCCCTGGGTCATCACCGAAACCGCCCCGCAGGCGGGCGGCGAGGCCGAGGGAAGCCTTCTCGGCACGATCGAGGCCGACGGGGAAACGGTGGTCACCTACGGGGGCTGGCCGCTCTACTACCACAACGCTGACGAGGGGGAGGCCGGGCCGCGCGGTCATGGCGTCGAGAGCTTCGGCGGGACGTGGTCCCTGGTCACGCCGGCGGGCGAGCCGATCGGGCGATAGACGGCGTCAGCTTTCCTCGATCATCGCCTGCAGGATCGCCTTGGCCTCGGGCGTGTCCCATTCCGCCCCGCCGGTGAGGCGCGCCACCTCGCGCCCCTCGGGGTCGATGATCACCGTGACCGGCAGGCCCAGAACCGCCATTTCGCGCGCAAGGCTCTGGTCGGCGTCGGTCAGGATCGGCAGCCGCTCGATCCCCTCCTCCTCGAAGAAGCGGCGGAT
>CAYMRW010000116.1:0-7072 GCA_964392825.1 uncultured Rhodobacterales bacterium | reverse complement strand
AACGATCGCTTTTCGAGTAGAGCTCCCTTCGCGTACCCGCATGACGTGCCCTTGCTCGAGATCGCGAAGATGGTGATCGGTAAGCGCTGGAGCGGCAGAACTGCGCGCCTGTCGGTCAGGGCACAAGTCAACGAGATTTGATGACCGGATTGTAAGCGCTTCGCCGACGGCCTATGCGGCGAGGTTTGACGCTCTCCGGGAGTGCCAAGGCATGAGGTCATCGATCCGGCTTTTGGGGTGGCCGTCGAGGAGCGCGCGTAGCGTGTCGGCGAGGTAGTCGACGGGGTTCACGTCGCTCATCTTGCAGGTGGCGACGAGGGACGCGAGCATGGCCCAGTTCTCCGCTCCGAACTCGTGGCCTGCGAAGAGCGCGTTCTTCCTCGTGAGCGCGATCGGACGGATCTGGTTCTCGACAGGGTTGGTGTCGAGCTCGAGCCGGCCGTCCTCGAGGAAGCGCGCCAGCCCTGGCCAGATGCCGAGCGTGTAGCGGATGTCCTCGGCCAGCCTCGAGGATTGCGGGATGCGCGAGAGCTGCGCCTCGAGCCAAGGCCGGAAGGCGGCGATGATCGGCGCGGCGAGCTTCGTGCGCGCGGCGAGCCGGGCCTTCGGTGCGTGACCGCGGACCGACGCCTCGATGGCGTAGAGCTCGGCGATCTGGCGGAGGGCCTGCTCGGCGATCGGCGAGCCGTCGTTCTCCAGCCGCTTCACGAAGCGCCGGCGCACGTGCGTCCTCAGCATCAGGGCCAGCATGGCGCAGCTGGCGGTCAGTGCGGTCTGACGTCTCATCATGGCCACCGCGGCCGACGGCACGGCGACGCTGGCGAGAAGGGCAAGGGCGGATTTTATCGTAGTCTTCATCGTCATCTCCCTACCCGGCGGCTTCGATGGTCGGCGGCTCCCACGAGCCTTCGAGGATGCCCTCCTCGCCCCAGTAGGCGCGGATGTAGAGCGAGAAGTTGCCCTCCGGCGCCGGCAGCCAGTTGCTCTCGGGCGCATCATCGGGCCGCGTTGCGCCGACGTAGAGGGTGAGCGACCCGTCGTCGTTCATCTCGAGGCCGGTGTTCTTGGTGCCGAGCGAATAGCGGTCCAGCTCGTTCTCGGCGAAGAAGTGAGCCTCGTCGTACATGGTCATCGACCAGAAGCCGTTCACCGGCGGCAACTCACCGTCGGGGAAGGTGACCGTGTAGCTCTGTGACCCTTCCAGCTGCGCGCCTGAGACGTCGTAGTCAGTGTAGAAGTACTGCGTCTCGTTGGGGCGGTTGTCGAACATGTTGGACCGCGCCGTGCCGGTGCGATCGTAGTAATCGATTCCCCACTCGGCATTGTGCAACGATCGGTTCCAGCCATTTCCGGCGGGCTTGCCGTTGTGCTCCCACCGCAGGAACGGTCGGATGACCTCCTCCTCGGCCGCGACGGCCTCGTCGACGAGCATCTGCTTGATCTCGGGATCGCGCTCGGCGAGGTCGAGCAGCCAGCGGAACTGGGCATACATCGCCTCTTCGCCGGGCAGCGGGGCGACGTCGTCGAGCACGCCGCCCAGTTGGTCGAAGTACCTCTCGGGGACGACCCACTGGGTCTCGCCACCGCCGCTGCCGCTGTCGGGGGCCGGGATATCGGGGGCCTCGCTCCAGTCGATGGTCTTCATTTCGCCGTCGAAGTCGGCCAACGGGTAGACGACGACCTGGTCGACCAGCTCCTGGATCGCCGCCCGGTCCTCCTCGGTGTCGTTCATGAAGACGCGGGGCACGATGTTGGCGAGCGATGTGGACGACTGGACGACGCTGGTGATCCCCTCTGGCGTCTCGCCGTCCCAACTCGGACCGACCAGCAGGTAGAACCCCGGCTCGGTACCATAGGGCTTGCCCAGCTCGCCGAACTGGTCGGTGCGCTGGTCGTAGGCCGCGTAGACCCAGAAGCGGTCGCCGAAGTCGGGCACCTGCACCACCACCGGCTCCTCGTCGAGGTCGAAGAATCCGAGGCCGTAGACGACGTCCTGGTTGGGGCAGGCGATGAATCGCTGGCTGGGCTCGATGTAGTCGTGCAGCATGCCGATCTGGCCGCGCGGCGCCACCGGCAGGACGCCGCCCAGCAGCCCCGGCTCGGGCGCCTGTGTGATCTGGTCGTGGCGGTTTTGCATGTTCACCATCGGCCAGCCCCAGAGATAGGCGGTGCGCGCGATCGCCCGGACGTACTCGGGATGCGGCGTCACCTCGGCAGATGGCTTGTTCATCTCGGCGAAGCTCTGCGCCGGCATCTGCTGCGCCAGGACGGGCGGTGCTCCCAGCACGGAAGTGGAGAGCAACACGGCACCGGTCGTCAGGATTGCACATGTCTTTGTCATGATGTCCTCCCTGAAGGGGTCTCGATTCGTGTTCAGAACTGGAAGTTGACGCCGGCGAAGACGCCCCATTCGGACTGGCCGTCGCCCTCGGTCGCGATCGAGTATTGCGGCTCGACGAAGGCGTTGACGGTCGCGCGGTCGGTCCTGGTCACCTTGCCAACCCCGAGGCCGATCGGCACGGCGTAGTTGTCGGTCTCGAAGTCGTAGGTCCAGATGCCGGCCGAGCGCAGGTACCAACCCTGGCCCAGCTGGTAGAACCCGAACGGCTGGAACGCGGCGATGTTGACGTCGGCGCGGTCGTCGTCGCCGGCGACGCTCGCCTGCCAAGTCAGCAGGTAGCCCCACTGGAACTTGGGACTCGACGCGTTGAAGAGGACGTTGGCGAAGCCGAGCGACCACTTCTCCGACCCGAGCTCATCATGAGTGGCCGTCGGCATGGTGATCTGAGGGCCGAAGCCGAAGCTGACCGCGGGATTGCCGGTGTCGACGAGGTAGGCGGCGAAGACGTTGAAGTCGCCGAGGCCGGTCCTGTCGCTGCCATCGGCCTGGGGGAACGTGTTGACCGGCAACGTAGCGCGCATCAGCCAGTCGCCACCGAAGGCCTGGAACGGCTGTGCGTAGCGGACGAAGAACTGGTTCGCGTCTCGGTCGGTGCCGGTCAGCTCCCCCGTGTACTGCGTCTGAAAGTTGAGCGCCTTCGTGTTGGCGAGCGGGTTGTTCGCCTGCGCCGCCGCATTGTCCTGCGCCGCGAGCGGCCCTGCTGCGAGTGTCGCCGCGAGTGCGCCGGCAATCGTGCTCCACCTTGTCATTGGACCTCTCCTTGCCGCGCACTGTCGCTTGTGAGAGCGCCAGCCTGGATCTGCGGATCTGTGTGCCTCTGCGTCACGCGCTGGAACGTGGTGCGGCGGCGGCGGCGCGTCTACGTAGTTCGTGCCAATCTTGCCTACAGCCACGCGATCTCGTTCTCCCGCGCGTCACGCCACGCCAGGGTAGCTCTGGGATTCTCGCCAAAGAGCGCGCGATACCGGGCGGAAAGCCGGCCGTGATCTCGACCGGCGGCCCATCGATCTGCGGCCGCGTCAATGGTGCGGGGCCCTTCGCCTTTCGAAAACAGATCGTGCCTGAGGCGATGCAAGCGCAGTCGACGCACGTAGCCCTGCGGCGTGTCGCCGAGAACCTCGGCGAAGGCACGATGCAGCGTCCGCGGCGAGGTCTGCGTCGTCGCGGCGAGGTCGGCCAACCGCATAGGTGCCGCGATATGCTCGTGGATGTACTCCCGCGCCCGCCTCACGATCCGCACACGGCCGGGAGGCGAAGCATCCGGCGCTGCCCGACACCGGAATCCACTACCGGCGAGTTGACGCAGGATCTCCGCGGTCCGCTCAGGCGTGCCGGGGTTCGAAGGATCCGTGTGGAGCTTCAAGACCTGCCGTCTGAGACGAAGAAGAGTCTGCGATGGAAGGACTGCCGAGTGTCTCCCCGTGCTGCGGAGACACCCATGCTGAAGCGAGCTGGCGCCCCACCCGGCTTCGACGTCCAACCGTTCGGGGGAGAGCGTCGCCGCCCGATAGAGGCAACGATCCGGAAGAACCGTGTCGATCTCTTCGCCGGGCGCGATGACTGCGATGTCTCCGTCGCGCGCCTCTTCGAGCCAAAGTCGCGATCCGGCGGGGAGCAACAGACCAGCGAAGAGCGTGACTGCGTCGTCCGCAGGCACGCCCCTAATCGCCACCTTGCCCTGGATCAAGCCACTGCTGAGGACGATGCCGCCGCCTGCGCAGAAGGCGAGGCTGCCGCCAAGGGCCGGGCCCGCCATCCGCATGGCCTCCAGGTCCGCGCCCAGAACCGCGTTCCGCAGGTCCTCGATCCGACGGACCGGAAAGCGCTGCCAGACTTCGCGATCCGGATGCTCCGATGTCCGTGCCCCCAACCCGCCTTCCTCTCCGCGATGGTCGGATGCAGGTTGCGCCAGCAGAAAAGGCGTGTCTGTGCAGTTCGTGCCAAAGTTGCTCGCTGTCAGTGCAGCGCGCGTGCTTCGGCCAGCGTTTCGCTCGGCCGCTCGCCGAAGAGGTCGCAGTACCGCCCCGCCATGCGGCCCAGGTCGTTCATGCCCCATTCGTTGGCGATCAGCGCGACGGTGCAGGCGCGCTCGGCGCGACGGGCCAGGTCGTGACGTATTCGGTGAAGGCGCAATCGGCGAACATACGTTCGCGGCGTCTCCTCGAGAATTTCCGCGAAGGCCCGGAAGAGCGTCCGCCGTGACGCTCCGGCCGCCGAGGCGATCTCATCGACCGTCATCGGCTCGGACAGGTGGGCGAGGATATAGGCACGGGCGCAGTTCACGATCCTGCCGTGGCAGTTTGGCTGCCGTCCGCCGTTCACCGAGCGCGGCGGCCGCGCGAGGTGGCGCAGCACCCCCTCAAGCATGATGCGCGCTGGGTCCGCCGTGATGGCGCTCCTGCGGTGAATGTCGCAGAAGTGTCTTCGAAGCACGGCGGGCAACGACGGCGTGACCTTGCGAGCGTGAACTCCCGTACCGCCGAGCGTCCTGCCGTCAAGCACCAGATCGAGCTGCGCCGCTTCTTTCTCCAGCCGCTCCGCCGACAGGGTCACGGTGGCATAGAGCGAACCGGGCGCGTAGATGGAATCGTGCTCGTCGCCGGGCAGGTAGACCCCGACGTCCCCCCCCTCGACCTCGGTGAGCCAGTGCCGCGTCCCGGGCGGCAACTCGATCCCGATGCCGATCGTGATGCGATCGCCCGACAACGGCCCCGTCAGCGCGACACGCCCGCCGATCAGGCCACAGGTGAACACCATGTCTTCCCGCTTGGAGAAGGCGATGCTGCCCGAGAGGTCGCCCCGAGACATCTGCGTCGCGTCGAGTCCTGCGCCGAGGACCGCATCGCTCAGATCCTCGATCCGCGAGATCGGTAAACTGGTCCAGGCACTTTCAGCTCGTAACACTATCGCCCGCGCTGTCCTCGGATTGCTACCCACTGTAGCTTCCGCGGCGTGAACTCTGCACGACACGAAGCGATGAAGAAAGTCGGCGGCAGGGGTCACGGCGGCAGTTGCCCGCTCGGCGAAAAGCCACCGTCACTTCCGGCCGCTCCAGCGTCGCGCAATGTCAGCTATTCCCACCGCGATGCAGCAGATTGTCGATTGGTCGATGGGCCGTCCGCGCGATGAAGGGTGGGTCCGTCGGTGCCCGGTTCGCCGCGCTGCAGCAAGCGGCTCCGGGCCCGAAACTACAGATGCTGCGCCTGCAGAGATGCCCGTTGACGCAGCGAAACTTGCGGCTTGGTGAAAGGGCACTCTTCAGAAGCGGCCTAAGAATGTTCCACGTCCAGCACTCTTACATTGCCGTAGCCGCGCGTGACGACCCCGGACGCCTCCAGCTCAGACAGTGCGGCGGCGACAGATCGTAGGGAAACGCCGGTGATCGAAGCAAGGTCAGCTTGTGTCAGGTGCAGGGGCTCGTCGGGCTTCGACTGGCGCGAATGATGGAGATGGAGCGCTGCCGTGACGCGGCGATGCGGTGTTTCCTCCCGAAGCATCTCCACCGCGTCCGCCATCAGCTCGAAGTTGCCACACATCAACTCGACGAAACATTCCCATAAGCCCGGTACAGCACGACAGATCTCTCTGACCTGCGGGGCCGGCAGAAAAAGAATCTCGCAGTCGCTGCGCGCCTGCATGTGGAACCGGCGAGGATTCTGCGAGAACACCTCAAGAGCGCCGAACCACCACCCCGCGGATGCGAGGTAGCTGAGCGATAAGCCTCCGCCGGGCCGGACGATTGTTCACCTCGACGAGGCAGCTCACCAGGCCGTAGACGCCTCTTGCTTCCTCGCCCTGCATGTAGAGCGGCTTACCGGCCCCGGCACAACGAGAGGTCACCCGATCGAGGATCTCCGCCTGAAATGCAGCGGGCATCCTGGCGAGCCAACCTTGTGCGACGTTACCGACTCATCAGGCGTACCTGACCACGTCGTCATGCACGCAATTCATGCGCAACCATTCAGTCCTATCGTTGCCATGGGATCGATTCCTCGGGGTTGGGGGATTCGGGTTCCGCTGATGAGATCATTCGTCTCTTCGCTTCTCGAGTGGTCATGACAGAGGATGTGTATACTTAGGTGTTAAAAGGTGGCAGGGTACTCAGATTGTCGGCTGCGACAGCGCTTCTCGCGGCGGCGGGAATCACCGGACTGCCACACGTCGGCAGCTACGTGTCGAGCGCGGCTGTCATCGACGCGCCGCTGCTGGCGCTGCGTGCACCGATCGACGGCATGGTCATAGAGACCTCTGGGCGTGTCGGATCTGCAGTCGCACCCGGCACGTCCGTCTTCCACGTCGATGCTTCCGCGGAGAGCCGGAGCGAGCTCGAGGCGCTGAAGGCAGCGTTGGCGACCGCCGAGGCGGAGATTGCTGCCATCGAGGCTCAAACTGCTTCGCTCGAGGAAATGCGCACCGAACTCACCGACCGCGCAGCACGCATGACTGCCCGAGGGAGCGAGCGCATTGCTGCGCAGCGGGCGCAGGCGGCAGCACGTCTGGCGGGGGCTGAAGCGGAGCTCGCGCGTATCGCTACGGAAATCGCACGCACAGAGAAGCTCACGGCCTCCGGCGCTGTCACCGAAGCACAGCTCGAAGACCATCGATTTGACCGCTGGGCGCAGTTTGCCAATATTAGAGCCCTGCAAAGTGAAATCGAGGCGTTAGACATCG